>DAHVFH010000053.1 GCA_027317105.1 Cytophagales bacterium | reverse complement strand
TAAATAAATAAAGTGTAACAATCCGGAGAAAATTCACCACAACATAGACTTGCAGCACCACTAATATCTTTTTGGGTTTTTTAAAATTATTGATAAAGGTAATGGCTGTACAAAAATAAAGGGCTATAAATATTTCAGTTGACCAATTATGTGGGGTAAAAAGGGATAAAATAGGATCGTTCAACCGAACGCCAGGTTTGTCTAAAAGCACATGATTAAAAAAGTAGGGGAGATACAGCACAAATAGGGCTAACCCTAAAAAACTCAGCAGTAAATAAATTCGGAACTGCATGTTTTTAAGTTCCTCACTCCAGTCCTTAAGCATTCTAATCGATTAGTTCAATTAAAAAATAATTTTTCTTTCCTTTTTGCACTAACAAAAAACGATGTTGCAAAAATTCATAATCCGGATTTTTAGTTCCATCTTCTACTTTTTGTTTGTTGATACTTACACCACTGGCCGCAATCATTTTCCGGGCCTCACCCTTTGAAGAAAATATTTTTCCTTGTGTTACTTCCGAAAGAAGCTCAACAACGGAGGAGCAGGATTGATAGGTTGATTTCGAAATGCCTATTTGAGGGATACCTTCGAATACGCTAAGGAAGGTATCCTCGTCAAGGTTTAGCAAATCTTCGGTAACCGAGTTGCCAAATAAAATCGAAGATGCTTTTATGGCCTTTTCTACATTCGCTTGTGAATGCACTCTTGCCGTTATGTCTTTGGCTAGTGCATTTTGAAGTACTCTTAAGTGAGGCGACTGCATGTGTTCCGCAATCAATGCATCGATTTCGATTTTATTTTTTTGGGTAAAAATTTTTATAAAGCTGGCCGTGTCTTCATCAGAAGCATTAAGCCAGTATTGATAGAACTTGTAGGGTGAGGTTTTCTTAGGATCGAGCCACACATTGCCTTGTTCGGTTTTTCCGAATTTAGTACCGTCTGCTTTTTTGATTAGGGGGGTAGTCAAGGCGAAAGCTTCGCCACCATCTTTTCTGCGTATTAATTCTGTGCCGGTTACAATGTTGCCCCACTGATCGGAACCGCCCATTTGAAGTTTGCAATTTTTGTTTTTAAAGAGCCAATAAAAATCATAGCCTTGCACAAGTTGGTAGCTGAATTCAGTAAAGGAAAGGCCTGTTTCCAAACGATTTTGTACCGAGTCTTTCGCCATCATATAGTTTATGGAAAGGTGTTTTCCTACATCTCGTATGAAATCAAGAAAACGAAGCTCCTTGAACCAATCATAATTATTCACCATCTCAGCGCTATTGGCAGAAAGAGAAAAATCAATAAACTTCTCAAGTTGCTTTTTTACACAATCCTGGTTGTGCTGCAAGAGATCTTCAGATAATAGATTTCGCTCTGCTGACTTCCCCGAAGGATCGCCCACCATTCCGGTCGCTCCACCTACCAGGGCGAAGGGTTTATGGCCTGCACCTTGAAAATGTACCAAGGTCATGATCTGCACCAAGTTTCCAATATGCAACGAGTCGGCTGTGGGGTCAAAGCCAATATAACCAGCCGTTCTTTCTTTAAGTAACTGCTCTTCTGTTCCGGGCATGATATCGTGCAGCATGCCGCGCCATCGAAGTTCTTCAACAAAATTCTGCTTCATATAGTGAACTACAAAATGCAAATATAAAAGGAGGAGAGAAGATTTTGGTAATTATTATCTTTGTCCAACAAAATGAAAGGATAAATACCTTTCCTATGAAGAAAAACACCGAGATTACTATTAGCCCTGAAGAGGCGTTTGATGAAACACGCTTCATGCCTACCTTATACAAAAAAGTAAAGGCTAATCCTGAGCAAGTATTTCTTCGTCCAGTAAGAAGATCGATTGATGCCAGAGGCAAAAATGTACTAGTAAAAGTACAGGTGGAACTCGTACCAATCGGTAAACAAACTTCTGGCTTTCATAAAAGGGATTATCCTTTCGTGAGGGATAAGCCACGGGTGGTTATTGTGGGCACTGGGCCATCAGGTTTGTTCGCGGCCTTGCGCTTAATTGAATTGGGTATGAAGCCAATCCTTTTCGAGCGCGGCAAAGATGTGCAGGCGCGCAGGCGTGATATTGCTGCAATTAATAAAGAACATGTTGTTAACCCTGAATCAAACTATTGTTTTGGCGAGGGAGGGGCAGGTACGTATTCTGATGGCAAGCTCTACACCCGCTCAACGAAGCGTGGTGATGTAAACCGGATCTTGGAAATATTCATTCGGCATGGCGCCAGTGAGGAAATTTTGTTTGACGCCCATCCGCATATTGGCACCAATAAACTTCCCCAAATTGTAGCGGCATTACGCGAAACCATTCTTCAGGCTGGAGGTGAAATTCATTTTGAAGCTAAGATGGTCGATTTAATTTTGTCTTTTGATGAAATAGAAGGCGTGATCACCGCAGACGGGACATCCCATAAGGGTGAAGCGGTGATCTTGGCCATTGGGCATTCTGCCCGTGATATTTACCATTTGTTGCATCAAAAAAAAGTCCAGATAGAAGCCAAGCCTTTTGCTATTGGCGTGAGGGTGGAGCACCAACAAAACCTCATTGACAAAATTCAATATCATTGTGCAATAGACCGTGGTAAATTTCTTCCGGCTTCTTCCTATTCCTTGGTTCATCAAGCAAAAGTGGCGGGCGTAGAAAGAGGTGTGTTTTCATTCTGTATGTGTCCAGGAGGATTCATTGTCCCTGCCGCAACAGCCCCTGGCGAAGTGGTTGTAAATGGAATGAGCCCTTCCCGAAGGGACTCAAGATTTGCCAACTCCGGAATTGTGGTAGCAGTAGGTGAAAGGGATTTTAAGCCGTTTGAAAAATACGGTCCGTTGGCCGGTATGCATTTTCAGATGGAAGTGGAGCGGAGAGCCTGTTCGCTAGCAGGAAATAAACAAAGTGCACCAGCCCAAAGGCTCATGGATTTTGTTGACGAAAGAAGTTCGAGTTCATTATTGGAAACTTCCTACCAGCCGGGACTTTGTTCGGTTGAATTAAAAGAAGTGCTTCCTGACTTTGTTTTCCAAAGTTTAAAACAAGGTTTCCGGAACTTTGGCAGTATGATGAAGGGTTATATGACCAACGAGGCTCAAATTGTGGGAGTGGAGAGCCGAACTTCCTCCCCGGTTCGTATTCCGAGGGATAAGCAAACGCTGGAACATCCGCAGATCAAAAGGCTATTCCCCTGTGCAGAAGGCGCTGGTTATGCAGGAGGCATCGTGTCTGCTGCCATGGATGGCGAACGTTGTGCTGAATCAGTAGTAGGTAGGTATTTAAAAAAATAAGAATTGAAAAAGACCGTCATCATTGGGGCGACCGAGAATAAGTCGAGGTACGCTTTTCTAGCAGCGCAGATGCTTCACGAGAACGATATTGAGTTTATTCCGGTTGGCATAAAACGAGGCAATGTACTAGGTAATGAAATTCTTGACTTAAGAAATAAACCATCAATAGAAAATATCGACACCATTACGTTGTATATTAATGCTGGGCATCAGCCTGAATGGTATGACTATTTGATAAAATTAAAACCGAAGAGAATAATTTTTAATCCAGGTACAGAGAACCCTGATTTTGAAAAAATATTGGAGGAAAATAGCATTGAGGCTGTAGAAGCCTGCACACTGGTGATGCTGCGTTCCAACCAATATTGACTTGATTCTTGGTAAGCGGAATTTTACTGCCGTACTTTTGAATCCTTGTTGGCTTTTGCGTAGCGTGCTATGGCGCCTACGCAAATCACTTTCCATTTCCCATCTTTCTTTTCCAACACTCTAATCTGAGAGGTTTCATCATGATCGATTTCGTCTTTCACTTTTTGTACAAAATGTACATAAGCACCATTACCAAATATTTTGAAGTCTACCCAGTCGTTAATGATTTCTGCTTTAGAAGGTTTCGATGTTTTAAAATAATGGTCAAATGTCTTGACGAGTCCATCCCAACCGGTTATGTAACTTGTGGCGGTTGAATCCGAATACGACCAGTAGGCATAGGGGACCTTTGACCAGCAATCTTCCCAATTTTTTTGGTCTACATTAAAAAAAGATTGGGTCTCTTTAGAAATCACGGCTTTAATCTCTGCGATATCTTTGGTTTGAGCCATTGCGGGCGCAAGACCAAAAGTCACAGCAAATAGAACGAACGCAAGAATTTTGAAGGTTTTCATGATAGGGGCTTGTTTAAAGTGTCATTGAAATATACTAAGTAATTTATTAATATGAAACGAATCCGTGATTTTTGTCAGCGGAATCAATGAGATTAGTCAGTTGTAGACCAGTTTTGGTTTCTTTAAATTGGATCAACTAAAACCACCTTTTATGAAAACCAATGAAAATATAATTCCAATAAAAAAAATGATGGTTCACCCAAATAAGAAAGTAAAACTGAAAGACTTCGACACAAGCTATAAAGGCAAGATATTGGATAAGCAGGTTTCAGAAAAGATGTTGGAGTCAAGCCGAAAATATTTATCCGAAGTGCAAGACAAGTTATATGCACATAACCGGTACAGTGTACTAATAATTTTTCAGGCGATGGATGCCGCGGGAAAGGATGGGGCTGTGAAGCACATTATGTCGGGGTTCAATCCACTTGGTGTGAAAGTATATAGCTTTAAGGCACCCAATGCGTTTGAACTCGATCACGATTACCTTTGGAGACACGAAATTGCTTTGCCCGTTCGGGGTGAAATTGCTATTCATAACCGCTCGCACTATGAAAATGTTTTGGTCACCCGAGTTCATCCACAATGGATTCTCAATGAAAATATTCCTGGGATTGAATCGGTTGAAAAAGTGAACGCCAAATTTTGGGAGGAACGATTTAAGCAAATCCGGAGGTTCGAAAAGAACCTGGCCGATAATGGAATGGTCATTATGAAATTCTTTCTTAACGTCTCCAAAAAGGAACAAAAGAAACGCTTCCTTGAGCGAATTGAAGATCCTGGAAAGAATTGGAAGTTTTCCCTCTCTGATTTAAAGGAACGTGTATTTTGGGATGATTATCAAAAGGCGTATGAAGAGGCCATGAGTGAAACTTCCACCGAGCATGCACCCTGGTTTGTTATCCCAGCAGACGATAAATGGTATGCCCGCTTGGCAATCGCTTCTATTATTTCAAAACATTTTGATAAATTGGAGCTTCGTTACCCGGAAGTAAGCCAGGCGCAGAAACAAGAGTTACAAAAAGCCAAACTGCAGCTATTGGGTGAGGAGAGTAAAAAGATAGAGAAACCAAAAAAGAAAAAAAGCAAACACACATGAAGAGAAAACTAAGAATGGGTATGATCGGGGGAGGCCTTACTTCCTTTATTGGGCCAATACACCGCAAAGCGGCAGGCATTGATGGTCAAATTGAGTTGGTATGCGGTGCGTTCAGTATCGATCCAGCGGAATCCATTGAAACCGGTAAGTCGCTTTACCTCGATCCGAGCAGGGTTTACAAAACCTATCCGGAGATGTTTGAAAAGGAAAATAAGCTCCCTGCTGATAAACGGATTGATTTTGTCAGTGTGGTGACGCCAAACCATGTTCATTATGCCCCTACAAAGTTGGCCTTGGAATCTGGCTTTCATGTGGTGGTAGAAAAACCCATTGCCTTCTCGCTGGAGGAAGCAAAGTCGCTTCAAAAGTTAGTAGATAAGACCGGGTTGATTCTTGCCTTGGCGCATACCTATACTGGTTACCCGATGGTAAAAGAAGCACGACAACTAATTAAATCGGGGCGAATAGGCAAAATAAGAAAAGTGTTTGTGGAATATCCGCAAGGATGGCTTTCTGGTCCTTTAGAAAAAACAGGCAATCTTCAAGCCTCCTGGCGCACTGATCCAAAGCAATCCGGAATGGGTGGCGCCATTGGCGATATTGGAACACATGCCGCGAACCTGGCGGAATATATAACGGGATCGGATATTACGGAAGTGTGTGCGATGCTCAATACCGTAGTTACCGGGCGGATGCTGGACGATGATACCTCTATGCTCATTAAGTTTGCAAATGGGGCGTCAGGGGTATTGCTGGCCACCCAGGTAGCCGCTGGTGAAGAAAACAACCTAAACATCCGCATCTATGGCGAAAAAGGCGGGTTGGAGTGGCGGCAAGAGGAGCCGAATACACTTGTGCTGAAATGGCTTGATAAACCAAAGGAAATTTTGAGAGCAGGTTGGAAGTATTTATCGGATGAAGCGAAGGCCTATATCCGCACCCCTCCAGGGCATCCTGAAGGCTACCTTGAAGCATTTGCCAATATCTATCGGTCTTTTTCCAACGCAGTGCATGACTATAAGCCAAATAAAAAAATTAAAGCTGAGAAATATGATTTTCCAGATGTGCACCATGGTGTGCGCGGAATGATTTTTGTGGAAACCGTGGTTAAATCAGCGCAGTCCAATAAAAAGTGGGTGAAGATAAAATAGGCCGAAATCACAATTGGTTTAACAGGATTCAGTTTCCAACCTCTAATTTTTTATGGTATGAATGGTTTCTTTGAACATCAATACTTGTCGTACAAAAAGAATCACATCAAGAATTTGCTAGCCTTGGCAAAAGCCGATGGTTTTGTACACGAGAAGGAGCAAAAAATGCTTTTCAAAATCGGCAAGCGGTATGGGCTAAAGGATCGTCAGGTTCATGAGCTCATGGCCAGTGATGAAAAATTTACTGTAAACGTTCCCGATAATTTTAACGATCAGATGAATGTGCTTTATGATCTCATGCTGATGGTATGGGCGGATGGTGTGGTAGAGAAAAAGGAAATCGCATTCTGTGAAAGTTTGGTAAAGAAGTTTGGAATGAAAAAGGATATTGTAAAGTGGTTGCTGCAGGAGGTTTTTGAAAGGGGCACACCTCCACCACCCGATGAATGGGAGGAAATGAAGCGAGAGGCGATGGAAAAGTTCGTGAAAAGTTAACGTTGCTGGCCTTTCTTATCGTGGAACGCTGCTCATTAAGGCAGCGTTTATTTTTAAATGACAGTGATTAAACATTTATCCTAAAAGTAAGTCATAATTATTCTTAGGCTTAATCGTTAAGTTTAAAAAAATAAGTGAAATTTGAACATCCATGGAAGAAGGGAAAAAGCTAACGACACAGGAGAAGGCGCTCCAAATTAATTTGCGCAAGGCTATTTACGGTTCTTTTGCTGAGGTAGGGGCAGGACAGGAGACGGCCGCTAATTTTTTTAAAGTGGGTGGTGCCAGTGGAACCATTGCCAAAACCATGTCCGCATACGACATGAAGTTCAGTGACGCTATTTACGGTGCCTGCGATCGCTATGTGAGCGAAAGTCGCCTGATCAGCATGATTGAGCACGAGTACCAACTTCTTCCTGAGCGGCTACCCCATCGCATTGATCAAACCCGGTTTTTCGCTTTTGCCGATACCGTGGAGATTTTAAATTTCGAACGGACTAACCAAGGTCAAGGATGGATGGGCATCCGGTTTCAACTGGTGCCCAATGGGACTTATAATGATTGCGTCATCCATGTAAAGTTGCATGACAACGACCAGTTGCAGCAGCAAGTGGCGCTAGGGATATTGGGTGTGAATCTGATTTACGCCTGCATGTTTCTGACTGATACCAACGAGATCATGTTATCGCTTTTAGACGGGCTGAGTACGCGAAGAGCTGAAATTGATATGTTTCGCTTGGACGGCCCCGACTTTATCAATGTGGACAATCGGTTGATGGCACTGAAATTGGTGAAGAACGGCCTTACGAAAGCGGCTATGTTTGGACCTGATGGCCATGTGATGCAGCCTTCTGAATATTTATACAAAAAAAATGTGATCGTACTCAGGGGGCGTTTTCGACCCGTAACCCATGTCAATGTAGATATGCTGCTTACTTCGCGCAGGCATTTTCGCCATGAAGCGGATGTGGATAAAAGTAAAATTGTGATGCTTACTGAGCTCACCCTTAATGACTTGAGTACCGATGGGGCCATTGATGAGAAAGATTTTCTATACCGCGCGGATATTATCTGCTCCCTCGGACAGAACGTATTGGTATCTAATTATTTCGAATATTATCGTTTAGTGGATTACCTTTCCAAAATTACCAAAGGCCGCAAGACTGGAATGGTGCTGGGTATCTATGGGTTGCAAAAAATATTTGATGAAAAGACCTATGAAAATTTGCGCGGTGGAATATTGGAATGTTTTGCGGCATTGTTCGGAAGTAATATCAAACTTTATATCTATCCCGCACTGCGAAAAGATAATACCCTTTTCACGTTAAAGGATTTCGAAGCCGAATTGCCGGATAATCTCAAAGGACTGTTCCGTTATTTAATGGATAATAATAAGATGGAAGACATTGACGATGCCAATGTTAACAATCTGAACATTATTTCAGACAATGTGTTGGCCATGATAAAAAAAGGTGAGCCCGGTTGGGAGAAATTTGTTCCACATAAAGTAGAAGAAGCTATTAAACAGCACGGTTTATTTGATTATCCGATGGATGACACGAAAGTGCTGAGCGCAAATGCCTAAGCATAAGGCCTGATCCCCAATTTATTTCACTTCAAATTGTCCTGCCCCAATCTTATAGTCGTTGCTGTAAATTTCTATAGTATATTTTCCGGGAACGTAGGCAGATCCTTTCTCATAGAGGTAACTTAACTTCTGCTTGGTGTTATCGAATAAAATTTCTTGTGCTGCGGTGTAGAATTCTTCTTTCCCATTGAGAATAAAATTGCCCGAACCTTTGGCCACATCAAAAATCACTTGGCCATTCTCATCGATTATCCGAATGATAATCTTGTTTCCTTCAATTGGCGCCACTTTATTTTCGGCAAGGTTAAAACCAATTTTCAGGCTTTTCAATTGTCGGTTTCTAAATGGCGAGGTGCGTTCTTTGCCTTTGCTGTTAACCGCCTTAATTATGATATTCTCCGCTTTCAATTGCGAAGCGATGGCTACCTTGCTGGCTAGTTCATCTTTATTTTTGGCCAAGCTCACAAGGGAGTCACTGAGTTTATTTTGTTTTGTTTTCAGGTTTCTGTTTTCGCTGAAAAGCTGTGTGTTTACGTGTTTTAGTTTTTCAATTTCATTGTCCTTCAGTTTCAGAAGTTCTTCGTATCCCTCTACTTTATCCTTTAATTCTTGAATGGCTTTCGCACTGCGTTTCGTCCTTCGTCTTAATTCGAGCTCTACTTCGGCTTTGGCTTTTTGCAATTCTTCTGAGTCTCCGCCAAGTTTTTTTATTTCAGCAATCTTCTGATCCAATTCTGTTTGAATGTCGGTAAGCTTTTGCATGGTTCCTGCCAAATCTTCTTCGGTGGTAGCCAGTTGTTCTTTTACTTCTACTTTCTCCTGATAATCAAGGTAGATTTTTAAACTTTGCACTAAAATGATGACGAGAAGCAGCGCGATAAAGAGCACGCCTTTGTTTCCTTTTTTTGGTTGTATCGTTTCTTCGGTCATGGTTATTTATTCAAGATTTTGAGATCAATGTGAAAATTTCAACCTCAAAGTTAGGTTTTTAATACTTCCAGATAAAATGTTGTTTGTTTAAAGCCAAATCAAAAAATAAAATTCCACAGCGAAAGACATCGATGCTGCCGTAGACGAGCTCGTGTCTTTTTAATTCCTTCCATGCCTTTCCCATTTCGGGTGAATAGTAGATGTCGTCTATGACTATTATTCCATGATCACTCATTCGTTTAGCCAGCAAATTGAAATATCGGATCGTTGGCTCATAACGATGATTGGCATCGATCAAGGCAAAATCAATCTTGGCCGGGTTTTGTAAAAAGTCAGGAAGGGTTTGATCAATATTTCCTTCCACCAGTTTTATATTCTTGCGCTCAAAGTATTCAAAGTTAGTTTTGGCAATGTTTATCATGTCCGGATTGCCTTCAAAAGTTACCAGTTTGGCGTTTATGGGTTGAGAAAGATAGAGAGAAGTGACCCCCATTGAGGTGCCAAGTTCAAGGCTATTTGTCGCTTCTGCATACTGTACGATTCGGTAAAAGAGCATGCACTGCTTTACTTCGTTTAAGCTAGTTTCAGCAACTTGGCCGATCTCTCGTTTTTCACTTTTAAAGTGTGGCGAACGTGCGCCTAAGTCGTGTACGCTTACCAACGAATGATTGCTTAAAAGATGGTTTCTCGTCTTTTCGATTTCATGAAAAAGCGGTTCGTTTTGGTTTTTTATCACCTGGTTGTAAAAGTCGAAGAAAAATGGAGAATGGATTGAATGCTCATCAACGGCATCCAACCAATGGTTGAAATAAGCTTTTACTTGAAACAAGTTCACGGGAAATCAGAGTCTAAAGATAAGCGTGAAAAACCGAACGGGGAAATAAAAGCCAAGGAGAGGGTAGGGTCAATTCAACCGCATTGGCGCCACCATAGTGAATTCGGGGATAGTAACATCAAACTTGCTGCCATCCATGATCCGTTCCATCAAATAAGCACCCCTCATTTTTCCTAGCCCAGATTTTAGATTGCACCCAGAGACGTATTGGTGAGCTTGCCCAGGCTCCAAAACAGGCTGCTGGCCGACAACTCCTTCCCCTTCTACCTCCCTTGCCTCAAAGCCCGCATCTTTGATATGCCAATGCCTGCGAAGCAACTGAACAGTGTACTCACTCTGGTTTTCAATGGTAATCCGATAAGTAAAGACATAGTGAAGTTGCCCCGGGTTGGAATACGAAGGTTGGTATTCCGTCTCTACAGTTACCTTTACGCCTTGAGTTACTTCTGCTATCATCTGTCCAAAAATATCAATTTTTTCTAATTTTCAAGCTAATGGATAGTTTTGTTACTGAAAAATTCGCCCACATGCCTTCTGAAGTAAATATCGCACCCTCCTGGAAAATAAGACTGGCGAATGAATTTCAGAAGGGTTATTTCTTGCAACTTACTCATTTTGTGAAGGATGAATACAAAACCCAAACGGTGTACCCACCAGGTAAGGAGATTTTTCGCGCTTTTGATTGCTGTGCATTTGAAGATGTAAAAGTGGTCATTATCGGGCAAGATCCATATCATGGCGTGGGGCAGGCCAATGGTTTGTGTTTTTCCGTTCGGACTGGCGTTCGGTCTCCTCCTTCACTAGTGAATATTTTTAAAGAAATCCATAAAGACATAGGTAAGCCCATTCCTTCCACGGGCGACTTAGAACGATGGGCGCACGAGGGCGTATTATTGCTCAATGCAACCCTAACGGTGCGGGCATCTTCGCCTGGTTCTCATCAAAATAAAGGGTGGGAAATTTTTACCGATGCCGTGATCAAAACGATTTCCGATGAAAAAACCAATGTGGTGTTTCTATTGTGGGGGGCTTATGCTCAAAAGAAAGGCGAGGTGATCGACCGATCGAAACACCTAGTTTTGATGAGTGCGCATCCCTCCCCATTTTCAGCCGATCGGGGGTTCTTTGGGTGCAAGCACTTCAGCAAAGCCAATGAATATTTGCGCAGCAAGGGGCTTAAAGAGGTTGATTGGTAGGATTTGGATGTTCACGTCTATCTAATCAAATTAAAGAACCTGCTCCACCTTATCTTGTGAAGAAAATCGCCATACTTATCCAACGATAGCCAGATAAAAAATCCTTTCCCAACAATGTGATCTTCGGGCACGAAGCCCCAGTAGCGTGAGTCGAGGGAGTTATCGCGGTTATCGCCCATCATGAAGTAATAATTTTGCTTGAAGGTGTATTCCGTTATCTCTTTACCTTCGATGGTAAGCTTACCGTTATCAATTTTTACATCTTGGTTATGATCAAATTCGCTGATGGTAGAACCGTAGACCGATAAGGTAGAGTCATTGATGGGAATGGTCATTCCTTCTTTGGGGATGGTAAGTGGCCCAAAATTATCGCCATTCCAATGGCTGTATTTTGAACTGGCGAAAATCCGCGAGTCTGCTTCATGGTCAGTAGCTGGTAGTTCCACCGATTTAATGTAAGGGAGGGCTTTTACTTCTTCCATTTTTTTGGCTGAAAGCAACATCATATAGTCAACCTGATCAACCGCTGTGCGGCCATAACTTTGATAATCTTCTGGATCAAGGCCAAGTCCGTCCAAATTCCGTTTATTAATTTCGTCTTTGGAGACAACATGATATCGGTGTTGCATGTGCTCCGGATTTTTTAAGGCTTGGCCGTTAATGAAAAGTTGTCGGTCTTTTATTTCTAACACATCACCAGGGATAGCCACACACCGTTTGATATAATTGGTTTTTAAATCAACCGGATATTGCTTCCATTGGTCGCGTGGAAGCCCGTAATTATTTTCTGCATAACCCGGAACATTGAAGACGACAACGTCTTCGCGCTTGACATGACTGATGCCCGGTAGGCGAAAGGTCGGCAATTGAATCCAGTCCAGGTAAGAGGGGATTTCGGTAAACCATATTTTTTGATGAGTAAGTGGGATTTGCAGGGGCGTACGTGGTGTGCGTGTGCCATAGTGAAATTTGCTAACAAAAAGAAAATCACCAACGAGCAACGAATTCTCCATAGAGGGGGTGGGGATGGTATAGGCTTCCATAATCAGCCAGCGAATTAACGTGGCCGCTACCACCGCAAAAAGAACGGCATCCCACCATTCGCGAAGCATTGATTTGGGTTGCTTTTTTTCTTCCTTCTTCTTTTCCCAGAATTTCCAATTCATATCTAATTCAAGATTATTGATTCAACATTCAAAACTATATAATACAGCGAATTTTACACTCGCACTTAAGGGTTCAGCACATATCGAAGATTTACTGTGTTTATCCTGCATTTATTTATTTTATATGTGCATTTCTATGTTCCGATGGGGTTCAAATATGCTCTTAACTTAATGATATTGGTTTTAAGTAGGGAGTTTTGAATTCCGTGCGCAAAGAAAACCAAAATATCCGTAAGTCAGAACTTTAAAAAATCATCCATGGAATAAACACCTTTTTTCCCGGCCAGCCATTCAGCCACCAATACAGCGCCTAAGGCAAAACCCTCCCGCGAATGGGCGGTGTGCTTGATTTCTAAATCATCAACCGCTGACCGATAGTGAACTTCATGCGTGCCAGGGGCAGGGTCTTCGCGATGGGCATGGATAACGAGTGCTTCTGGGTTTTGCGTTTCATTCAGTACCCATTCTCTCTTTCCGGTGTAATTTTTAAGGATTCCTTCAGCCAGTGTGATGGCGGTGCCGCTAGGCGCATCTTTCTTTTGCGTATGGTGGGTTTCGTCCATCGAAACCTCATAACCCGTTCGGCCATTCATGAGTTTAGCTAAATATTCGTTTAGCTTAAAAAAGAGGTTAACGCCTAAACTGTAATTCGAGGCATAAAAAAAGGTGCCGTCTTTTTGGAGGCAGCCGGTTTCAATTTCTGCCTTCTGATTCAGCCATCCGGTTGTCCCACAGACTACCGGAATTTTGTGTTCAAAACAGAATTTCAAATTGTCAATAACCGCATCGGGCTGAGAAAATTCTATCGCCACATCAGCCGCTCCACTAAACTTCAATAATTCGTCTGGGGTATCAACTTTGCCAACAATACAATGGCCACGCTGCAGGGCAATGGCTTCGATTGTCTTTCCCATTTTTCCGTAACCGATGAGGAGTATGTTCATGGTGATTAGGTGTGGTGTTTGGTAGCGGTTTAAAATCGAACGGACAACCCCATGCCAATACCTCCCGGACTCACCCAGGGCATCGCCTTAACATGCAATTGTGGATTAAGGTCAAATTCTTTCAAATGGGCATCTACATGGGCATCAACCAATTGCAAAATATAAAAAAGACCAGTAAAGATGGTAAAGTAGTCGCGTTGCCTGCGCGCCTGCTCTACAATGGGGCGCAATTGTGTAATCAACTGGGTATTGGTGAGGCCGTTTACAGGGGAAATGGAAGTGCTAGGTTGGTTGATGGCAGTGAAGAGTAGGTTTCGGTATCTTGTTTCCGAATCATTGTAAAATTTTACGACAGCAATCAAGCTGATGAATCCGCCATAAACTAAAGGAATTTTCCAATATTTTTTGTTGTAGGCCTGGCCAGCACCAGGAAGTATGGCTGAATAGAATAGTGCCTTTCGTGGATCATATCGTGCCGCATACGATTCAATGTCGATGATCTTTTCTTTTTTGAGATTGAGGCTATCGTTCCTCATGATTTCGGTGGTATCCGGTCTTGCAAGGGTACTGGTATCTTTTTTTGTTTGCTGTGCATTGCCATAAACACATGCCAATAGCAGTAAAAACAGAAAAAAGGAAAGGCGCATCTTAAATTTTTAAAATGTCGAGGATCCGGTTAAGATCCTCCATCGACAAAAAGGGTATTCGTATGTCGCCTTTTTTGCCATCGCTCTTCACAGTAATTTTCGTGCCAAAGTGTGAAGAAAGGGTTGATTGAAGTTGTTGAATTTCCTTGGGTACACCTTGCGGTTTGGTCACCAGGCTCTCTTTTGAGCCCTGTGTCAGCTCACGGACCATCGATTCTACCGCCCGTACCGAGAGATCATCTGTGATAATTTTTTTGAAAATGAACAACTGCGAAGATGAATCATCAATGTTGATGATGGCGCGGGCATGGCCCATCGAGATTCGATTATCGCGCAAAGCGATCTGAATATCAGGTGGCAGTTTAAGAAGCCGCAAATAGTTCGTTACCGTTGTCCGGTTTTTACCTACTCGGTCACCTAACTCCTCTTGTTTCAGGTTGCATTCAGAAATGAGGCGCTGATAGCTCAACGAAATTTCGATAGGATTTAAGTTCTCGCGTTGGATGTTCTCAATGAGGGCCATTTCCAGCATTTGCTGGTCGTTGGCGGTACGCACATAAGCTGGAAGTGCGGTGAGTCCCGCCAGTTTAGACGCCTGGTAGCGCCTTTCCCCAGAAATCAATTGAAATTGATGATCGGAAAGCTTGCGTACCGTGATGGGTTGAATAATGCCATGCAACTTGATAGAATCTGCCAACTCCTTCAGTGCCTCCTGATCAAAATGCTGACGAGGTTGAAAGGGATTGGTTTCAATTTCCTCGACCGCAATTTCATTCAAATTGCTGGTGGTCATCAATTCAACCGTAGCCGGTGAAGTGATATCCATTTCTGATCTTTCGTCTTCGGAGTCACTAAGCAGTGCACTCAGTCCGCGCCCCAAGGCTTTCTTTTTGCTCATTTGTGAAATCCATTTTTGTTCAACACTTCATGGGCCAGGTTCAGGTAGCTGATGGCGCCTTTGCTTTCGGCATCATGCACAATTACGGGCAGCCCAAAGCTGGGCGATTCGCTCAACTTGACATTCCTAGGGATTATCGTTTTGAAGGCTATACTTTTAAAATGCGTACGCACTTCTTCCACCACCTGATTGCCCAACGAAGTACGTGAATCGTAGAGGGTCAACAGAATGCCTTCAATTTCCAATTTTGGGTTTAGGCGGGTTTGGATGATCTTAATGGTATTGAGTAATTTGCCCAGCCCTTCTAGCGCAAAGTATTCGCACTGCACGGGAATCATCACCGAATCAGCAGCTGTGAGTGAGTTGATGGTAATCAGGCCGAGGGATGGAGAGCAATCAATTAATATAAAATCGTAATCGTCCTTGATTTTGGCCAAGGCATTGCGCATTTTTTCTTCTCGATGCTCAATGTTTACCATCTCTACCTCAGCACCAACTAAATCAATGTGCGAAGGCAGTACATCCAAAAATTTTAATTCGTTTTTGATGATGGCATCGTGGGGATCCACGCCATCCACCATGCACTCATAAATGCTTTTCTTGATGTCCTTGGGATTCATGCCCAACCCCGAAGTGGAGTTGGCTTGCGGGTCGGCATCGACCAGGAGGGTCTTATGCTCCAGTACCGCCAAACTGGCGGCTAAGTTGATGGCGGAGGTAGTTTTACCCACCCCACCTTTTTGATTAGCAATAGCAATGATTTTACCCATGGATTCGTACCTTCAGTATTTAAATAAGAGAAGCAAAGATAAGGTTATTGCGCGATCGTGGAACATCGTGAAACATGATGTTATCCACGTACCTTCAACAATGGATTGTTGATAGATCAATTAGCCAATATGCTGGCTGTTTCATGCCCGTCAGGTCTTCCGTCCTGACGCAGTCGTGCCACCACTCCAAAATGGTGGCACGACCATTTCCGATTTAAAAGATTAACTTTCCTTTGCCATTAAATCATGCGACTATGACATTTTTGAAATATTGTATTTTATGCGTTGCTGTGGTTTCCTTTTTTGCCTGTAACAAATTGAAAGACTTAAATCAGCAGCCGGATCTGACTCCGTTAACGCAGGGCTTCAAAGCTACTGCAGCCATTGGTTATTGTGCATCAATCGCCCAGTCTGCTTTTAATGGCGATCCGCTACCCGCCAACATGCAATTCAGTTCACAAAGCAAAAGCGGTTTTACCGGAGCTGGAATAATTACTGTGACAGTAGACGCGAATAATCCATTGCCATTCAATCATAACACAGGCAGTATTATTATCGGAGGACTTTGGAGCGGAAACAGTGGTGTTATTTCTATTCTTTTTGCGAATATTGACTTGCTCTCTGCCCAGGTTAAATTTTATGGACTTTACACGGTTCCCGTATTTATTGATGCATCCGGAAAAACAGTTGTCGTTTTTGCGCAACAAGATATTGTTGTTGGGCAGGGGCAAGACACACTCATCAACCTCAATCTTACCAAAGCGCAGTTCGATGTCGTTCAGACAGATCCGGTTTATAGTGCGGTATCGAATGACCCCTTCGTGGCCGTCACGCAGAATGTCTGGCAAATTTCCTTAGATCAGCATAGTACGCCTTCTAATTTTTATGATGACTTACTCAGTGTTACTGGTGGCGGGCAGATTGTTTCCGCTACTAGTATAGTGACAATTTAGTTATGCGACATAATATTTAGATAGCTTTCTATCCGCTTGTTTCTTGGTAAAAGACCAGTTGATTTTCTTTCTTTTTCTGTTCCTTTGCCTTGCCCAACACTCAACTTCTTTCTTCAGTA
>DAHVFH010000048.1 GCA_027317105.1 Cytophagales bacterium | reverse complement strand
GCTGCTGCCGGTTCAATACCGTGTGTCTCCTTTAAATAAGAAGCAAGTTCATTTACTTCTTTCACTGTGAGTTCTACTAATTGGTCTCCGATTGCTTTGATATCTGCCATGATTGATAATTGTTTAAAATTTTATTGCGTTAATTAATTCTTTCTTTCCTCCAGAGCTTTCACCAAGCCAGCAACAGTGTTCTTACCGCTCAACAAAGCAGACAATACATTCTTAGCCGGGGATTGCAACAGAGAAATGATTTCGCCAATGAGTTCATTTTTAGATTTTAACTCATTGAGCATGGATAAGTGTTCTTCTCCAATAAAGAGGGCCGACTCGATGGAAGCTGCTTTTAAACCGGGCTTGCCCTCTTGTTTTTTACGGTACTCGGTGATCACTTTGGCCGGAGCATTCCCTGATTCTTTAGAGAACATCACGCCCGAAAAACCATTGAGTATGGAATAAATTTCTTCGTAATTGGCCGATTGCTTTTCCAATGCTTTGCGGATTAGCGTGTTTTTATAAACCACGTACTCCACACCTGCCTTGAAGCACAACCTGCGCAGCGCATTCACTTGAGCAACGGTTAATCCTGAAGCATCCGTGATATAAAAATGATTGTTTTGAGAAAACTTCTCAGCCAATTCATCTATTATTTGTCCTTTTTCTTGCCTGGTCATGTCGTTTTTAAAATTATGCTCCTATTGAACCTGAATCAATCTTGATGCCGGGGCTCATCGTAGTAGAAAGGGCTACACTTTGCAGGTAGGTGCCTTTTGAAGAAGCCGGCTTCAGTTTAACAATCATACTAATAAGTTCAGTAGCGTTATCTTTAATCATCGCTGGGCTGAAGGAAGCCTTACCAATACTTGCATGAATAATTCCTTGTTTATCGATCTTAAAGTCTACCTTACCCGCTTTTACATCCGTCACTGCTTTTCCAACTTCAAGGGTAACCGTTCCTGACTTCGGGTTTGGCATTAAGCCACGTGGGCCTAACACTTTTCCTAACTTACCTACTTTGGCCATTACGGTGGGCATAGTAATGATAACGTCAACATCCGTCCATCCGCCTTCGATTTTCTTGATGTATTCGTCAAGGCCTACATGTTCTGCACCCGCGTCTTTTGCTTCCTGCTCTTTATCCGGTGAACACAAAACAAGCACACGGACTACCTTTCCCAAACCATGCGGCAATGAAACTACGCCACGCACCATTTGATCCGATTTCTTCGGGTCAACTCCCAATCGGATGTCCACATCTACAGAAGAATCAAACTTGGTGAAGGTAATATCTTTCACCATTGTCACTGCTTCTGATAGTGAATACTCCTTTTCAAAGTTATACTTTGCGAGTACTGCTTTTCTATTTTTTGATATTCGTGCCATTTTTCTTTTTTAGTTAATTGTTATTGGTTAATCGTTAACAGTTGGGATGATTTTGGAAGCCTCACGCTATACTATTAACTTTTAACTTTTAACTAATTTCTTATTTTTCCCAAGGAGCAGCACCACTTACCGTAACGCCCATGCTACGCGCGGTACCCGCAACCATCTTCATCGCTGATTCCACTTTAAATGCATTGAGGTCAGGCATTTTTAGTTCAGCAATTTTTTTTATCTGATCCCAAGAAATGGAACCTACTTTAGCACGGTTCGGCTCTTTTGAGCCTTTCTGGATTTTAATTGATTCCATAATAAGGACGGCAGCCGGAGGGGTCTTAATAACAAAGTCAAACGACTTGTCATTATACATCGTGATCAAAACAGGCAACACCTGGCCTGGTTTGTCTTGCGAGCGAGCATTGAACTGCTTGCAAAAATCCATAATGTTCAATCCCTTAGAACCTAATGCAGGGCCAATTGGGGGTGCCGGATTGGCCGCACCTCCTTTTACCTGTAGTTTCAAATATCCTGTTATCTCCTTAGCCATTGTATTCTTAGTCTAATTTTTCTACTTGCAAATAACTTAACTCAACGGGGGTATTTCTGCCAAAAATTTTCACCATCACATTCAACTTCTTCTTATCCTCGAAAATCTCTTCCACATTTCCAGTAAAACCACTGAAAGGGCCGTCCATTACTTTCACCGATTCTCCTTTAATAAAAGGGGTTTCCAATTTTTCTTCAAACTGATCGACCTCATCCACTTTTCCGAGGATCCGATTCACTTCTGATTGCCGTAAAGCCACCGGTTCTTTATTGGTAGCGCTAGAGCCATTTGAACCCAAAAATCCAATCACACCCGGAATATTATTCACTTTATGATAGGCTTCTCCGTTGGAGAGATCAGCCGAAACCAAAACATAGCCAGGAAAGAAATTTCTCTCACGAACCCGCTTTTTACCGTTACGCATTTCGTAAACTTTTTCCGAAGGGATAAGTACCTGAGGAATAAATTCAGTCAATTTAGAACGTTCGATCTCCGTTTCCAGGTAAGATTTTATTTTCTTTTCCTGACCGCTGATCACGCGTAATACATACCATTTTAGCTCTGCCATTTTTTAAAATTCCTTGTAAAACCAGTGCAAAGCATTATTAAAGCCAAAATCGATAACCCCGATGACCAAGGCAAAAATTATTGATGCCACCAACACCAAAATGGCGCTACTTTGCAGATCATTAAATTTAGCCCAAGAAACCTTGTTACGGATTTCGTCAATGGAATCAAGAATATAGTCCTTCAATTTTTTCATTCAGATTTTTTCTGCACGGGTGGAGAGACTCGAACTCCCAGCCAACGGTTTTGGAGACCGCTACTCTACCAATTGAGCTACACCCGTATTACCAAGTTGGCTACCTCTTTGAACCCCCATCCGTAAACCCTAAATTCAAAAGGACTGCAAATGTAGAGCAATTGCCAAAGAAAACAAAAGCGTTTCTAAGAAAAATCTCAGAAACGCTTTCTATTGAATATCAGCTATTTACCAATCCTTGCCTTGGAAATACTTTTGGCAAGTCATAACCAAATAAAATTCTTAGTCCAGAATTTCAGTTACCTGACCGGAACCTACTGTACGGCCACCCTCGCGGATAGCGAAACGGAGACCTTTCTCCATGGCGATCTTGTTGATCAACTCCACTTCGATCGATACGTTATCGCCTGGCATTACCATTTCAACACCGGCAGGAAGCTTACACTCACCCGTTACGTCTGTGGTGCGGAAATAGAACTGAGGACGGTACTTGTTAAAGAAAGGAGTATGACGACCACCTTCTTCTTTGCTAAGCACATAAACCTCTGCTTTGAATTTAGCATGAGGCGTTACGCTACCGGGCTTACAAATTACCATTCCGCGGCAAATTTGTTCTTTTTCAATACCACGGAGCAACAAACCTACGTTATCGCCTGCTTCTCCACGGTCAAGGATTTTGCGAAACATCTCAACGCCCGTAATAGTAGAAGTCAAGTTTTCAGCACCCATTCCAAGGATTTGAACCGGATCACCGGTTTTAATAATACCGCGCTCGATACGGCCAGTAGCCACCGTGCCACGACCTGTGATCGAGAAAACGTCTTCCACCGGCATCAAGAAATCTTTGTCGATCAAACGAACAGGGATAGGGATGAAATCATCCACAGCCGTCATCAATTCGTCAATCTTCTCAACCCATTTCGCTTCGCCATTCAATGCACCCAAGGCAGAGCCGCGGATGATCGGCATGGTATCGCCAGGGAAATTGTAAGAAGAAAGGAGTTCACGAATTTCCATTTCTACAAGGTCAAGCAATTCTGCATCGTCAACCAGGTCAACTTTGTTCATGAATACTACCAAGGCAGGCACACCTACCTGTCGGGCAAGCAAAATGTGCTCACGGGTTTGAGGCATAGGGCCGTCTGTAGCCGCTACGACAAGGATCGCACCGTCCATCTGAGCAGCACCAGTAACCATGTTTTTCACATAGTCAGCGTGGCCCGGGCAGTCAACGTGTGCATAGTGTCTTTTTTCCGTGGCATACTCCACGTGAGAAGTGTTAATAGTGATACCTCTCTGCTTTTCTTCAGGAGCGTTGTCAATGGAAGAAAAATCTCTCATTGATGCAAGCCCTTTTGAAGCCAGTACTTTAGTGATCGCAGCTGTTAACGTGGTCTTGCCATGGTCAACGTGACCAATGGTTCCAATGTTTACGTGCGGTTTCGAGCGGTCAAAGTTTTCTTTTGCCATGTTTGAAAATCCCAGTTAAGTTTAAAGTGTATAAATTGATTAAATAAAAAGTTACTCGTCAACGCTTCTTCGTCTAAGAAGCATACACCCCAAACATGTTAAGCCTTTCGAATAAGGGTTATTCGTTTTGCCCCGTGGCTACTGAGATCTTTGGCACTTTAATGATGGTCGCTACCCATCGGTGATCAAAAATCACATTTAATATTCCAGTTAAAATTTAAAAAACAGTTCGTTAACCAACTTTAACATTCCGAGCTGTTGAAGGGAATTGAACCCTCGACCTCTTCCTTACCAAGGAAGTGCTCTACCCCTGAGCTACAACAGCATTCTGCTGTTATTAGTTATCCGTTAATAGTTAATAGAGTTTCGCAATACGATTAACTTTTAACAATCAACTGACAACAGCTCAAAAGAGCGGGAGACGAGGCTCGAACTCGCGACCTATAGCTTGGAAGGCTATCGCTCTACCAACTGAGCTACTCCCGCAGGGTGGGGAGAACAGGATTCGAACCTGTGAAGACATAAGTCAACAGATTTACAGTCTGTCCTCGTTGGCCGCTTGAGTATCTCCCCTCAACGATTTTTTAAATTTTTTCAAGAACTCTCCTAATTTACAGTGACAAAAATTTCTATCCCCGAAAATTAGGAGTGCAAAATTATACGGTTTTTCGGTATCGGCAAACCTTATGTGAAGGAAAAAGCATCCAGTGTGCTATTGATAGGGTTGCAAAGTCTGCTTTTAGCCAATAAATTGTAAATTGATATGGGCTTTTTTGGCATTTGGCCAGCGTAGCTTGCCTTCTTCGGCACGCTACATCAAAACAATTTCTTTTAATACATCCTTACCAAACTCATTTTCAACCATTTTGAGCAGATGATTTTTATGGAAACTAAGATCGTTTTTCATTGCCGGGGAATCCAATTCAATGAATAATACCTTATTTCTAATGTAGATCCTTTTGGTGTGCTTGGCTACTGGCTTGCCCACAATCCGCTCCCAAGACGATACCACGTTGGCCTCGTCAAACCTTGGCTTCAAATGGTATTCTTTCAGCAATTGATTGATTGCCTGGCCGATGTGTTGGAATTCTTGCGGGTTTTTAGCCATAAGTTATGCGCTGGTAAAGTTACCATTTTCCACAAGAAGGATATCCGCCTCCACCTGCATCTCTATCAATACATCCTTGCAGCGCGCTGGCCGTGCATCCGTTATAAATAATTGGCCAAACATCCCTTCCGCAACCAACTCAAGGATTTTACGGATGCGGATGTCATCCAGTTTATCGAAAATATCATCTAAAAGTAGAATGGGTTTAAACTTCTTTTTCTCGGCAATACACTGAAACTCCGCTAGCTTAAGCGCGATTAAAAACGACTTCTGCTGCCCTTGTGAGCCAAACCGTTTCACTTCATTGTTATTCAACAAAAATAAAAAATCATCGCGATGGATTCCGGCCGTGGTGCGCTGTAAGGCCAAATCGCGAGTCAAATTCTTTTGAAGAAGTTGTACAAAATCAGTCCCTTCAAGGTCTGAACGATATTGAATGCTCATTTCCTCATGTCTGGCACCGGAAAGGTTCTGGTAATGTTCACCAAAGACCGGGAGAAACTCAGCAAGGAATTCCCTTCTTTTTGTATGGATGATTTTTGCGGCTGGAATGATCTTTTGGCTATAGCTTGCCAGCAAATCATGATCGACTTTGCCCCGATCAGCAAATAATTTTAATGCGCTGTTACGTTGCTTAAGGTAAGTGGTGTAAATAATCAATTCCTCTAAATAATTGTGGTCGATCTGGGATAATAAGCTGTCAAAAAATTTTCGTCTGACCTCGCTTCCATCCCAAATCAACTCGATGTCTTGTGGTGCAATCATTACCACTGGGTATTTTCCAATATGTTCAGAGAACTTTGTGCAATCTTGCCCGTCATTCTGGATTAATTTTTTTTGCCCCATCTGAAAAGTACAAACCACTTCTTTTATCTTTTCCTGCAAAAGGAAACCTCCCTTTATCATAAATTGGCTTTCACCCAATTTCACATTTTGGGCGTCCGAAGGGTTGATAGCGCTTTTGGTAAACGATAAATAATGTATCGCATCCAAAAGGTTGGTTTTTCCGCTTCCATTGTTTCCAAGAAAGCAAGTGACCTTTTGCTCAAACCCAAGGTTGGCTTCGGGGTAATTTTTGAAATTAAATAATTTTAATTCCCTCAGAAACACCGTTGATATTGATTTTTTTTGAACTCACAATTGTTGGTTTGGTGATTGTCGAGCCATCGTTGTATTTTCGCAACTCGTAAAATTCAAAAGTAACACTTATGGCAGCCACCGCACAAGCTAAAAGCAAAACGCCCAAAACGGAATTTTCAAATGAGACTTATATGTCCTGGTTTGAAACCATGTCACTCATGCGCAAATTTGAAGAGAAAGCAGGACAATTGTACGGCTTGCAAAAAATTCGAGGTTTTTGCCACCTCTATATAGGTCAGGAGGCCTGTGCCGCAGGTGCTGTTTCAGCCCTGACAAAAGGAGACAAGTACATTACCGCCTATCGTGACCACGCGCACCCCTTGGCGTTGGGAACAAACCCCAACAAAGTGATGGCCGAATTATTTGCCAAAGAAACCGGAGCAAGCAAGGGAAAAGGTGGATCAATGCATATTTTCGATAAAGAGCATGGTTTTTTTGGAGGACACGGAATTGTTGGCGCCCAGATTCCCCTTGGTGCAGGCATTGGTTTTGCTGAAAAATATAATAAAACCGGAAACCTTTGTATTTGCTATATGGGTGATGGAGCGGTAAGGCAAGGGGCCTTCCATGAAGCCTTGAACATGGCCATGCTCTGGAAAATCCCTGTAATCTTCGTGATTGAAAACAACGGGTATGCCATGGGCACTTCTGTAAAACGGACATCGAATGTCACAGAACTTTATACCTTGGCCAACTCGTATGATATGCCATCAGAGCCGGTAGACGCCATGAATGTCGAAGACGTTCACCAAGCCGTTGCGCGCGCAGCCACCCGTGCGCGTGCTGGCGATGGCCCCAGTTTATTGGAATTTAGAACCTATCGATACAAAGGCCACTCTATGAGTGATCCGCAAAAATACCGCTCGAAGGAAGAGGTAGAGGAATACAAGCATCGTGACCCTATTGAGCAAGTAAGGAAAACCATCTTAGAAAAAAAGATCGCTACCGAAAAAGCATTGGAGGCCATTGAACAAAAAGTGAGTGGGCAAGTGGAAGAGGCCGTAAAGTTTGCCGAGGAATCTAACTACCCCGATCCTTCTGAAGCCATGCACGATATTTATTCTGAGCCGAATTATCCCTTTATAATGGATTAATCCGTTTTTGAATAAAGATTGGAATTCTTAGTTTTGCAACCCCGCTCCAATCAGACGGGTTAATTTTCAATACATCATGGCTAAAAAGGTAGAAGACAAGGAATTATTAGAGAACCCAGAAGTAATCAAAGAAAAAATCGAAGGGATTGAACATTGGGCCGAACGGAATCCCAAGGTAATCGTGAGCATTTTTGCAGGCCTCATCCTTATTGTTGGCAGCTATTTTGGATGGCGGTATTACATTGATAATCAAGAGGCTCAAGCGCAAAATGAGATGTTTCAAGCGGTGCATTATTTTGAGTCTGATAGTCTTAATTTAGCCTTAAATGGCGATGGAAAC
Source organism: Cytophagales bacterium (assembly GCA_027317105.1). Lineage (GTDB taxonomy): Bacteria > Bacteroidota > Bacteroidia > Cytophagales > Cyclobacteriaceae > ELB16-189. Next base: position 12,435 of record DAHVFH010000048.1, on the reverse strand, counting down.
AATCTCGGCTTCCTTCAGATCATTGATGATTTTAGCTTAACGCCAGCAGGAAATTTAGCCAATTTTTATGCCGGTGCCATTTGCCTGAAGCAAGGGAAATATGCCTTGGCCATTTTTTATCTTGAGGATTTTAAAGCCAACGATTTACTCATCCAACCCAGGGCGTACAGCCTGATTGGCGATGCCTACATGGAGCAAAAAGATTATGAAAACGCTTCGAAGTGGTATGATAAAGCTTCTACCTACAAACCCACAAAAGAGTTTACGCCAAGTTACTTGATGAAAGCAGCCTTAGCTTATGAAAAATTAAACCAAAACGATAAAGCCAAAGCGATTTATCAAAAAGTGATTGATGCCTATTGGGAAAGCAGCGAAGTGCAAAACGCTAAGAAGTACAAAGGTAGACTGGATACAAATTCCTGATCAAAATCTAATACATACCTTAAAAGGATAGTTCGCTATCCTTTTTTTATTTCCGTAATTTTAATTTTTAAAATTGCCAGCATGAATACATTGGAAATCAAAAAGGAGCTTCATGAATACATTGATGAAGCTGACGACAGGCTCTTGGCGTTGATCTATGGAATGATCGCTGCTGATAAGCTAAATCTTTACATCCCTGATTGGCATCAGAAAATTGTGGAGGAAAGGCTTGAAGAATATGAACGAAATCCAAAAAATACCATCTCTTGGGAGGACCTTAAATCGAAAATAGAAAAAATGAGATGAGCTTCTCACTCGTTTTCTCCGCAGCAGCTGATGAGGATATCATTGAATCAATAAATTGGTACAATGAGCAAAGGGAAGGGTTAGGATTCGAATTCTATGACCAAGTGCAAGAGAAATTGGATTTGCTTATACAGAACCCTTTACATTATCCTGTTCGATTTAAAAAAGTCCACGCATTGCTTGTGGGCAGGTTTCCATACCTGATTTACTACAAAATTTTAGAAGTCCAATCTACGATTGAAGTAGTGGGCATCCTTCATACAAGTCGAAAACCTTCTGAAATAAAAAAACGAAAATAAAATGGCAGGCACACTCACATCCATCTCCGGAAAAAACAAAATCAATTTAAAGAACAAGAAATTTTCTATTGTAGTTGCCGAATGGAATGATGACATTACGGAACCTTTGTTTGAAGGTGCCTACAATGCATTGATTGAGCTGGGCGCTAAAAAAGAAAACATCACACGCGTGAATGTGCCGGGCAGCTTCGAACTTCCGTTAGCAGCGCAACGGGAAGCTTCAAAGAAAAATATAGATGCAGTGATTTGCCTTGGCTGTGTGATCCAGGGCGACACCCCTCATTTCGACTACATTTGTCAGGCAGTTGCTTACGGCATCATGAAAGTAGGATTGAAATCGGGCAAACCGATTGCCTTTGGCGTACTTACCACGCTCAATAAAAAACAAGCCCTGGAAAGAGCAGGTGGAAAATTGGGGAATAAGGGAGAAGAGGCAGCTATTACAGTTGTCAAAATGCTTGAGTCCTGAAATAAAAAAAGGCTCCCAAAAATGAGAGCCTTTCGTTTACCTTATTATTCTGATTACAAATTCTTCACTACTTCTTTTCCAAACTCAGAGCATTTCAGTAGTGTCGCTCCTTCCATCTGGCGATGGAAATCATATGTAACACGCTTGGCGGAAATTGCGCCTTCCAATCCTTTCACAATCATATCCCCCGCTTCTTTCCATCCGAGGTACTCCAGCATCATTACACCAGAAAGAATTACAGATCCCGGGTTGACTTTGTCTTGCCCTGCATATTTCGGAGCCGTTCCGTGTGTAGCTTCAAAGATTGCATGGCCCGTCACGTAGTTAATGTTTCCACCCGGGGCAATACCGATTCCACCAACGATGGCTGCAAGCGCATCGGAAATATAATCGCCATTCAAGTTCAACGTGGCTACCACCGAATATTCATCGGGGCGCAAAAGTATCTGTTGTAAGAAAGCATCAGCAATAGAGTCTTTCACTACAATTTTGTGGCCGTCTTTATTGATTTCCATCCATGGGCCGCCATCAATTTCTTTAGCACCAAATTCATTTTTCGCCACGGCATAACCCCAATCGCGGAAACCACCTTCAGTGAACTTCATGATGTTGCCTTTGTGCACCAGGGTAACATTCGGTTTCTTTTGCTCAATGGCAAATTTTATTGCCGCCCGCACTAGCCTCTCGGTACCTTCCTTTGAAACGGGTTTAATCCCAATACCCGAAGTTTCGGGGAAGCGGATTTTCTTGTATTGCTTGGGAAAAGTTTCTTTAAAAAACTGTAAGAACTTCTTGTTGTCTTCAGTACCCGATTCAAATTCAATGCCGGCATAAATATCCTCTGTATTTTCTCTAAAAATAGTCATGTTGGTCTTCTGTGGTTCTTTCACCGGAGAAGGAACACCTTTAAACCATTGTACCGGGCGCAAACAGGCATACAAATCCAAATCCTGACGAAGGGCTACGTTTAACGAGCGTATTCCACCACCTACCGGTGTCGTTAAGGGACCCTTAATCCCTACTAAATATTCACGGAAAGCCGCCATAGTCTCATCAGGCATCCAACTTCCAGTTTTATTAAATGCCTTTTCCCCTGCCAATACTTCTTTCCAATTGATTTTGCGCTTGCCCTTATAGGCCTTTTCGATAGCGGCATCAAACACGTATTTCGAAGCCGGCCAAATATCTACTCCTGTCCCATCACCTTCAATAAAAGGAATGGTAGGCATATCAGGCACAGTTAATTTCCCATTGCTAATGCTAACTTTTTGATCGCTCATGATTTAAGATTTTATTAAGATATTCTATTTCTGAGGCCGAAAATTAAGAAAAACTACGAGGACAGAAGCATAGTTTTATTTGAATAATAAACATATAGCTTATTTTTTTATCAGCAAGACCACATTTTCTACGTGAACCGTATGGGGGAACATATCAATCGGTTGCACCGCCATTACTTCATAATTTTCGGAAAGAATTTTTAAATCCCTCGCCTGTGTGGCCGGATTGCAACTTACGTAAACGATTTTTTGGGGGCCTGCTGCCAGCAGCATCTTACAAACATCTTCATGCATGCCTACCCTAGGCGGATCGGTAATGATCACGTCCGGCCTTCCATGGTCATTCAAAAACTGTTCACTTAATAAATCTTTGATATCGCCTGCAAAAAATTCTGTATTTTCTATTCCATTTAAAGCTGAATTGCTTTTAGCGTCCTCGATGGCTGCGGCCACGTATTCCAAGCCAATCACTTTTTTTGCCTGGCCGGCAACGAAATTGGCAATCGTGCCTGTGCCCGTGTATAAATCGTAAACCAGTTCATTCCCCGAGAGTGCCGCCATTTCGTATGCCACTTTATAAAGTTCAAAGGCCTGTGCCGAATTAGTCTGGTAAAAAGATTTCGGCCCCACCCTGAATTGAAGTTCGCCTTGGCTCTTTGGCCTTTGCATTTTTTCTGTGATAAACGGATTGCCCCTCCAACAGACGACATCCAGATCATTGAATGTATCGTTTCGTTTTCCATTGATAATATAGTTCATGGAGGTAATTTGTGGAAAGTGATCCGCCAACCCCTGCAGAATTTTTTCAGTCCACTCGAGTTTATCGTGTGTCACCTGAAGGATCACCATGACCTCGCCCGTATTGGCGGTTCGAATGGTAATCGTGCGGAGAAAGCCGGTCTGTTCGCGAAGGTCAAAAAATGGAATATTATTTTTAAGGGCAATTTCACGCGTTACTAATCGGATTTCATTGGAAGGGGTTGGTTGCAGAAAACATTCTTTCACATCAAATACCTTGTCAAACATTTTAGGGATGTGGTAGCCCAAGGCAGGTTCGCCAAATTTCACTTCCGCCTTCATCTCTTCTTTTGTAAGCCAGCGGCTGGCCGAAAAAGTGAAGTCGAGCTTATTTCTATAATACGTTGTGTTGGCAGAACCAATGATTGGCCTGATCGAAGGCAATACCAATCCCCCAATCCGTTCTAGATTATCGATGACCTGTTGCTGTTTATAAAACAGTTGCGTTTCGTAATTAAGGTGTTGCCACGTGCAGCCACCACACGTTCCGAAATGAGTGCAAAACGGGGTGGTTCTCACGGCAGAGTTTTTACTAATCCTAACTGCTCTGCCTTCCAAAAAGCTGGTCTTTATTTTGGTGAGCTGAACATCTACCGTATCCCCTGGTGCGCAGTTTTGAACAAAAACCACGCGGCCTTCATAATGCGCGATGCATTTACCTTCCGCAGCCATCGTTTCAACAACAATATTTTCTAACTGATCCCCTTTTTTTAATTGTATCATCTACTTTTTGAATATGAAGCTTATTCCCCTATAATTTTTTTTGAAAATTACATAAACATGGGGGTTTAGTGGTCAGCATAATTTGGTTATCTTTCGATTCTGATTGTATGAAAAAATTTCTTTTCTCTGTGTTGTTGGTCATTGCGCTGCCGGTGTATGCTTCTCACATTGTAGGTGGAGAGTTTGAATTACTTCATTTGAGCGGTTACAGCTACCAACTCAATATGATCCTTTACTTTGATGATATCAATGGGAATCCTGGTGCCTTGGACCAGACCGTAACAGTATCTTTCTTTCAAAAAAGCAATAATGCTTTCATCACAAATCTAACCCTTCCCTTGATTTCACGCATCGGGGTGCAATATACACAGCCCGCTTGCACCTCCGGTTTGCTCAAAACCGATCGGATCCTTTACACTAATTATATCACGCTTTCTCCTGACACCTTCAACGATCCAGGCGGTTATTATATTTCGTGGCAACGCTGCTGCAGAAATTACAACATCACCAACATTTATAGTGAAGATCCGGCCACTGGCGGGATTTCAGCTGGGCAAACCTTTTATTTGGAATTTCCTCCGGTTATTAAAAACGGTCAACAATTTATCAATTCATCACCCCATTTGTTTCCTCCCCTAAGTGATTATGGCTGCCCCGGAAGACCCTATTATGTAAACTTTGCAGGCGTTGACCCCGACAATGATTCCATTGTGTATTCCTTGACGACACCCTTAAATACCACCCAAGCGGTGGCACTTCCGCCAGCGTCACCTGCCCCCTACCCCTTGGTACAATGGCGCCCGGGCTTTAGCCTTACCAACATCATACATGGCACGCCCGATCTCCGGATTAGTCCTGATGGATTAATAACTTGTACGCCATCATTGGTAGGTTTATTTGTTTTTGCCGTGAAGGCCGATGAATACCGTAATGGAGTAAAAATTGGAGAAACACGAAGAGACTTTCAATTGTTGGTGGTGGATGGTTGCCAACCCGATAAGCCACCGTTGATCGTTGGAAAAAAATTAACCGACCCAACCTTTACCTACGTGAACACCATGTCGGTAAACTTCGCTGATACGGTCTCTAATGGCACCCGTTGTATTGTGGTTCAAGTTTCCGATCCCGACTCACAAGATTCACTCCACAATTACATGCAAAATATTTCGATTCGTGCGGTAGCGCTGAACTTCAACAATACCAATGTCAGCAGTATTCTTCCGGCAGTTACCACGGCTACACTCACCCATGGCAGCACCCAGCAATTCACCATCTGTTTTCCGCAATGCCCATTCATCAATGGCCCCTATCAAATCGGGATTATTGCAGCCGATAATGCGTGCAGTTTGCCGATGTTGGACACACTCAAGGTAACTGTGATTACTCAGCCTCCACCTAACACTTTGGCTTATTTCCTTCCTCCAAAAATTACAACCGCACAACTGAACGAGGGGGGAACCGGATCGTGGCCTTTCGCTGCAAAAGACAATGATGGCGATAGTCTTTTATTATCCGTTGTCGCCAAAAATTTTGTTTTAAAAGATGCTGGAATGGCGTTTAATGTACTCAACCAACAACCCGGGAGTGCCAATGGAACGATTAGTTGGAGTGCTTTCTGCAAAATTTATGACTTCACTAAAACAACTGACTTTACCGTAATGGTGTTAGTAGATGACAAGGATTTATGCAACAACGTAAACTACGATACAGCTACATTCCACCTTAGTGTTGTCCTCCCGAATATCCATCCAGTGCTGAAAATCTATAATGAAACGGGAACACAAAACCTAACCGACTCCACCCTTGTGGTAAACCTTGGGCATGTTGGTCTTAATGTAGTGGGCACAGACCTTAATACCTCAGCCATCGACACTTTAAATTTGACGTTGATCAGCGCCTCAGGAAATATTCAACCCAGCGGTTACAATTTTGCAAATGCAACAGGCCTACATACAGTAGAATCTATATTTTCATGGGATCCAAGCTGCACCATTTTTAAAGACGGCAGCTACGATAATATCTATCAGTTCCAATTCCTTGTGACCAACAACCATTGCAAAACTCCGGCACGTGATACCGCCACCATAAAACTTGAAATCAAAGACATCGAAAGCACCGACATAAATTTTCTACCTGCCAACGTCATCACTACTTTCCCTGATCATTGCAATGATTTCTTTGCCATCGATGGATTTGAAGGTGAACCAGAATGTAATGGCCAAACCCGGCAAGTGGTTCCAGCCCCACTCGACAACTGCTCTAATAGTTTTAAGGAGGTGAGAATCTATGACCGCTGGGGCAAACAAGTATTTGAAAGTACCGATCGAAAATTTCGGTGGTATGCTTTAAATGAATCAGCTGGGGTTTATTATTATCTGATCCGATTTACAAAAAAAGACTATAAAAGTTCGCTCACGGTTATTCATTAGAGCGATACGGTCCACACCGAATTCTTTTTCACATAGACCACCTTATCCATCCACTTTACTTTAAGCCAAACATCCTTCTGGCCCATCAAGGCCAATTGATTTCCTTCGTCAACTATACCGACCACGGGTGCACCTGCCGAGGGGCCGTCCATGAGGTACGTTTGGTCTTGGCTAACAATTACCGAGTTGATCGCATAAAAATTATTTATATATAAAATGGTGGCACTCATCAAAAAAACAACAAAGACCAAAGCCAATGATTTTTTATTTCTTCTTCGCAGCAAAATCATGGATAGCAAAGCAAGAAGGACCAATACTACCAGGCTATTTTTAACCAAGGATAAATGTTTGTTAAAAAGAAGGCGCACATGGTCTGCCTCATTCGCTACGTACCCACTTAATCTAAACTTAGTGGCCAGTTCTTCCATTTTAGACAGGGCTTGCTCATCACCGCTGGCGAGGTAGTAAAGTTTGAGGTAATATAAGGTTGCCCCGATCTTTCCAAGACCCTCTTGAATATAAGCCATTTTTAAGAGCATCGCTGGCGTGTATTTTCTTTCATTAAAAACGGTTTTAAAAAGTTCCATCGACTCGGTATAATGTTTGGCGTGAAACAGTGAGTCTGCAGCGGAAGTATTTTTGAATTGTGCATAAGTTTGTCCAAGAGAACAGAAGAAAAGAAAAGAGATTATTATTTTTAAAATCACGGCTTGTAAATTTTTCATATTCGATTACCTTTGCGACCTCAATTATAGGAATGCCTCAAATTTAGGCAATATCGTAATAAATTGGATTCCGTAGCTCAGCTGGTAGAGCAATACACTTTTAATGTATGGGTCCTGGGTTCGAATCCCAGCGGGATCACAAGTGAGGAAATTAACGGAATTTGAAAGAACTTAACTTTTTGTTAAGTTCTTTGTTTTTCAGCCAGTTACAGACTTTATATTCCGCTAAGTTCCTACTTATTCTCTTAAGATGTTTTCGCAAATGTTTTAGCACTTGCAAGTATTAGGTTTGGAGCATTTTATTTTGGCTACACTGTAGAAGCATGGACAAAACAGGATATCGATCTAATTTCTGATTTGAAAAGCGAACGAGAATTGTACAGTAAATTGTTGAAACACATAACAAATGATTTCAAACCAAGCCATTGGTATTATGGACATTTTCACGCCATCAACGATGAAGAGTATTCCGGAATAAAATATTTCGCGCTTGGCGAACCTGAAATCCGGGAACATTTCAACGACATTAGCTTGTAGCATCCGATGGTGAAGGCCCGGTAGATTTAAAACATGGCTAAATTGTTGGCTCTTTGAACCTTTATTATTACCTTTTGGCATTAGATAAACCCCATTATTTAGGGTTTATCACGTAACAAAAAGTAATGGCCAGAAGTACTTACTTATCTACCAGTCTCACACAACCTCAGATAGATCTCCTGCTTATGCTGGATGATCAAGAGCTGAATATCTTCTCATTGGATCAAGTAAAAAAAATAGCAAACAAGAAATTCAGCAACGTTAGTGAGTTGGTAGAGAACCTTGTTCATAAAAAAATACTTTCACGCATTGAACGTGGTAAATTCTGCAAGGCCAATTTTCGTGATGAAAATGTGATCGGATGTTTCTTTGTGGATGATGGAGCTATTGCCTACTGGTCTGCCCTAAATAAGCACGGGCTTACAGAGCAATTTCCCAATACAATCTTTATACAGACCACAAAACTTAAGCCTGCCAAGACCGTTTTCGGCACAAAGTATCAGTTCATAAAAATCACAAAGACAAAAAGAGCGGGAATCATAAGAGAAGGGTTTGGCAATAATCAGTACGCCATGACGGACGTAGAAAAAACAATTGTGGATTGTTTCGATTTGCCACAGTATTCCGGTGGGTACGCAGAATTGTTACGCGCATTCAACCAAGCCAGCCTTGATCCTTCCAAATTGATCGCCTATTGCAAAGCCATTGCCAATAAAGCCGTTACAAAAAGGATGGGTTTATTGGCCGAGATGATGAAAGCAGAACAGTTAAAATCATTTATTGACTTTGCAAAAAAAGAAGTCAATCAAAAATATAACTTGTTTGATCCGGCCGGCAAGGATGAAGGTGAATTTGTAAACGCATGGCGGTTGCGACTGAACATCGATAAGGAACAGATAAGGAACATCATTAACAAACAATATTGATGATTCTACAAAAGGAAATAATGACAACGGCCGAGCAGAAAGGTGTGGTAAAAAGCACCATAGATAAAGACTGGGTGCTTAGTCATTTGCTCGCAGCCATTTACTCCGAGGATAAGCTGCGCGAAACGTTGATCTTTAAAGGTGGCACCTGTTTAAAAAAATGTTGGTTCCCGGATTACCGTTTCTCTGAAGACCTTGATTTCACGTCACGCCAAACTGATTTTGAATTGAAGCAAAGCCACCTCGATTTTATTTGCTGGCATGTAAAAGAGAATGCTTCCATCCTGACACATATCGAGTCGCTTAAACCGTTCGTGTTTCAGGATCAACTAGCCGGGTACGAAGCAGTCATAAAATTCTGGGGGTCCGACCATCCGAAGAACGAAGCTCCTTCACCACCGGAGCGTTGGCACACCAAGGTAAAAATAGAGATCACTTTATATGAAAAAATATTGTTCGACCAAGTTGATAAACAAATCATCCATCCTTATTCCGATCAACTATCCATCAACCCCAATGCAATACCCTGTTATTCTATAGAAGAAATGCTTGCAGAGAAATTTAGAGCGTTGATTCAACGGTCTTACACAGCTCCCCGCGATTATTACGACATCTGGTATCTTTCCAACACGATTAAGGATTTGAACTGGCCAAGAATTGTGGAAGCTTTTCATGAAAAGGTGAAATTCAAGGGGCATACTTTCACTGGCATTGATCAGCTTATCAATGAGGATAATGATAAGAAACTTAAAAGTGCGTGGAAGAATAGCCTTGGACACCAGATAGCCAGTGCGCAATTGCCAGGGTATGATACGGTGAAGGAAAATCTGAGTTTGCTATTCAATAAACTTTTTGTTGATTCTAAATTTTGAGAGCCCGTGGAAATTAGCGTGTAAACATCAAAGTGTGCGAAAAAGCGATAAGGTGACCACAAACAGGAAGAGTTACAGAAAATAAACCTGTAACTTATTGGTAAATTCCTCTCTATTCTTGAAATCCTCTAATAGATTAATTACTTTAGGATTCCCTTCAGAGCATAACCAATTTATTGAATAACTATGCTTGGTCATTTAAGCTAAACTAATATGCTAAATACACTATTAAAGATTGGAGAATGGAAAAGACAAGGGAAAGGAGAATAGGATAGTTTTTCGCTAAATAAATCTAATTGAATAAAAGTAAAAGCAAGATTGATTCTGTAGTATGATTAAAACATTATACCAATTCGCAGATTTACTAAAAGACCAAGAGGATTTGAAAGTTTATTTCTCACCAGCAGAAAATCCTTTTGAAGGCGGAAAGAAAAAGGGAAAGATATTGGTGGGTGAAATTGAAAATAGTGTTTTTAAGAGTTTTTCTCTGGAGGATTTTAAGGAGACTTTAATCCCCCACTATTTATATAGGAAAATAGCACCCAATGGAACTAGTGCAGTTCCCACTCTATACGTAAACCAAACCGCGAAAGATAAACAAGGTAAAACAGGAATAGAGAAGACAAAGGATAAATTAATCAGTTGTCTTAAAAATAACAGCGAGGCACTCAAAGTAGAGAATCCTGATTTGCTTATTAGTATGTTTGAAAATTTCCCCTTTGATTCCAATTACTCTTACATTGTGACAGTCAAAGTGAACAAAAAATGGATTGGAGAAATTGATCCTTTGAAAGAGCGATTTTATTCGATAGCTTACAATAAATACTTCCAACAATCATCTAAAGGCACAAGCCTGAAGAAAAAACAAGTCTGCTCCATAACTGGAAAGGAAAGTACGGTTTATGGCTTCGTGAATACCTTGGGCTTTGCTATTGATGCCAAGTCATTTATGCGAAACGGGTTTAGTATATCTGATAGTTATACGATGTTTCCAGTTTCAAAAGAGGCCATACCAATCTTGGAAGGCGCAAAAGCTATACTTCTCCACAAAATTTCCGATTTCCTATTTCAATTCTATGATGAGAAGAGTAAATCTTTAAAGAGATTTAGTAATATTAAATATGCCCTTGTTCCTCATTTTGTTCTCCTGCCATCTGAGAGTGTAGCAAAAGAGATTTCACAGAAATACCTAATAAAAGCAGCATTTAAAATTGATGCGGGCGATATAGGCTCTAATGGATTCATGAACGGCCCTGAATCAATTCTACAAGCTATAATTGACGCACGTGATTTACAGAATGCTAATATCTATTATGATATTATTTTTTTTGAACAGAAGCAAGCCCAGTTCATGGTTCACTCTGAAATATCTGATGTGCTTCCATCAAGAATAAGTAAAATACTTCAGGCAAAGAAAAAAGCAGAGGAACGCTATAAATCCTTCACATCGTACCTGAATAAAGATGGTAATATTGTATCCCAGAAAATAACCCTGTTTAAGTTAAGAGAGTATTTTAGTACTGGTAAAACACTCCAACCAGCATATTTTAAATTAGTCACTAATATTTTTACAGGGCAAGGGTATGATGATGATTCAAAACTAGTTAGCCTTATAGTCGAAATTTGGAAATCCTCGTTCAAAAAGAACTTTCATTCTCAGGAAAAGTCTTTTAACTACTTGGTAAAGCATACTCTTGGGGATCTTTATTTCTTATATCTACTTGGAATCTTTAAAAAGCATACTATGAATAACGAAATTCAAAATCCAAAAGTTGAGAATGCCTTTTCATTTATTGAAGCGCATTCTTCAAACTATTTTACTAAGCAATATTTAAAAGGAGCCTTTCTGTTTGGATGCTTAGTGAATACCCTTTTAAAAGAACAACCAGGCAAGGCTTTTATGAAAGAACTAAATGGGCTTAATATAGACAAAGACCTTATCGCTAAAAAATTCCCAAAGCTCATCAATAAACTCAGGCAGTACGACAAAAATATTCCTGATATGGAAATCGCGGCCTGTCGCCATTTCGCAGCGAATGACCCAGTTACTAAAGATGAAATATCATTTGCCTTTACGCTTGGGTTAGTGCTACAAAAGGATTTCAGGGATATTTACTTTGCCAGTCAACCAAAAAAAAATAACATTCAAAATCCAGATCAACTATGAAGAATACAACAATTGAAAACCGAAGTGAGCTACTTTTCCTTTACGATGTGAAGTATGCAAATCCTAATGGAGACCCCATGGATGTAAACCGTCCGAGAATGGATGAGGACAGTATGAAATGTTTAGTTACCGATGTTCGACTGAAAAGAACGATCAGAGATTACATAGATACTTCATTAAATGATGAACAAAAAAAAGGAAATGAAATTTTTATCAAGGAAATAATAAAAGAAGATGGCAATACCGCTTCGGTTAAAGATAGAATACGGACAGTTTCAAAAGATGCAAATACCAAAAATTTGGAGGGAATCAAAAAATTCATTCTTGACAATTTCATTGATACTAGTATAGTGACAATTTAGTTATGCGACATAATATTTAGATAGCTTTCTATCCGCTTGTTTCTTGGTAAAAGACCAGTTGATTTTCTTTCTTTTTCTGTTCCTTTGCCTTGCCCAACACTCAACTTCTTTCTTCAGTA
>DAHVFH010000044.1 GCA_027317105.1 Cytophagales bacterium | reverse complement strand
GAATCTGAATAGATTACAACACGGTCTTGCTGTGGCAATGGCACTTTATGGTACGGTTATCGGTGCGGGCTTTGGTGGATTTCCGAGCGATAAATTCGGTCGCAAACCTACCTTGCAATGGATTGCCTTTCTCTTTCTGATCTCTTCCCTAGGTGCTGCGTTGGCCAATAATGTAAATGTTTTTATGTTGTTCCGTTTCCTGGGCGGCTTGAGTATTGGAGCCTCCTCGGTAGTTGCACCCATTTATATTTCTGAAATCGCTCCACCGAAATTTAGAGGTCGAATGGGCATTTCTTTCCAATTGAATATTGTCATTGGGATTTTAGTGGCTTACGTTTCCAACTACCTACTTAGTGGAGGGGTTGACGATTGGCGTTGGATGTTAGGCGTGGTCGCTATTCCTTCGCTTCTCTTTTTTATCATGCTCTTCATCACACCAGAAACACCACGTTGGCTAATTTTGTACAAGGGTGATATTGACAAGGCAAAAAAAATAATCGCCTACACCAACCCTGATGTGGAAAAAGAGGTTGCAGAAATTCTTCAATCGAAAACTGACTCAAAGGGTGCAATTGACCATCTGTTTTCAAAAAAATTCACAATACCCCTTTTGCTTGCTTTTCTAATCGCAGCTTTCAATCAACTATCGGGAATCAACGCCATCATTTACTACTCCCCGCGCATTTTTGAGATGACTGGATTGGGTGCAGAAAGTGCTTTGATTTCCTCCGCAGGAATTGGCTTAGTCAATCTGATTTTCACCGTTCTTGGATGGATGCTCATCGACCGTTTTGGCCGAAGGGTGCTGATGTATATTGGCTCTGTAGGTTATCTTGTCTCGCTGAGTTTGATAGCCCTGGCATTTTTCAATCAGTCATTTGCCAACGTACCCATTTACATGTTTGCCTTTATTGCTGCGCATGCTGTGGGGCAAGGTTCCGTCATTTGGGTATTCATCTCTGAAATATTTCCTAATTCTGTCAGGGCATCTGGTATGGCTTGGGGAGCGCTTACACATTGGGTCTTTGCAGCTATTGTGGCCAATGTTTTCCCCTATTTTTCTCAACAATTGGGAGGGGGAATCATCTTCTCTTTCTTCGCATTTATGATGATCTTTCAATTACTTTACGTTTGGCTGCTGATGCCAGAAACCAAAGGGGTTTCATTAGAAGACCTACAAAAGCGTTTGATTAAATAACGCGGCATGAAACTAAAAAGTAAAATCGGCTTAGGTCATTCCTCAATTATTGCTACTTATAGCTTATTGATTCTTTTTACTCTTGCTTTAGTCAATTGCGCGCAATCTGATAAAGCAAAATCCAGTTCTTACCATGAACAGCATCGACCTCAATTTCATTTCTCCCCAGAAAAAGGATGGATGAATGACCCCAACGGGCTCGTCTATCATAACGGAACCTATCATCTCTTTTACCAATACTTTCCAGACAGCACCGTTTGGGGGCCAATGCATTGGGGACATGCCACAAGCACAGACTTAGTGCGTTGGAAAAATTTACCCATTGCTCTTTATCCGGATTCGTTGGGCTATATATTCTCCGGCAGTGCAGTAGTTGATCAAGGAAATTCCACCGGTTTTCAGCAAGGCAAAGAAAAACCGTTGGTCGCTATTTTCACTTATCATGACATAGAAAAAGAGAAGGCAGGAAGAATTGATCGCGAGTCACAGGGGATCGCTTATAGTAATGACAATGGAAACACGTGGATAAAATATACAGGAAATCCGGTATTAAAAAACAAAGGCGATCAGGATTTTCGAGACCCTAAAGTGTTTTGGTATGATTCCACCAAGAAATGGATTATGCCTTTGGCTGTTGGCGATCACCTGGAAATCTTCTCTTCGCCAAATATTAAAGACTGGGCTAAAGAAAGTGAATTCGGCAAAAATGAAGGCTCGCATGGAGGCGTATGGGAGTGTCCAGACTTGTTTCCATTAAAAACAAAAAAGGGGAAAGAAAAATGGATTCTTATCCAAAACATTGGTCGAGGCAGTGTGAACGGTGGCTCAGGAACGCAATACTTCGTTGGGAAGTTTGACGGTAAAAATTTTACTAATGAAAACACCCCATCAACTACTTTGTGGTTTGACTATGGGGCCGACAACTACGCTGGCGTTACCTGGAATAGTGCCCCTGACAACAGACGAGTATTCATCGGCTGGATGTCCAACTGGGATGATTACGCCACCATCGTTCCCGCCTCAACGTGGCGAAGCGCAACAACACTGCCGCGAGATCTTTCTTTAATTGAGACCACAGAAGGAACAAGGATTGCTCAAAATCCGATCATTGAGCTCGAACAGTTGAGAAAGGCTAAAACAGAAATCTCACCACGCGCTTTTTCTGATTCATTGACTATTGAAAGTCCATTCGTGCAAAAAGAATTATTACTCCACTTCGATCTTGTCCATTCCACCTCAAAAGTTTTGGGCTTTACCATAAGCAATTCAGTTCATGAAAAGGTTATCATAGGCTTTGATAGAGCCACAAGTGAATTTTTTATTGATAGAACGCATTCAGGTAAAATCAGCTTCTCCAAAAAGTTCGCAAAAAAACATATCGCTCCCTTTAAAGCAGAACGATTAATGACTATCCATGCCTTTCTTGATGCCACCTCTGTTGAGCTTTTTGTGGATGGCGGCCAATTGGCAATGACGGAATTATTTTTCCCCAATGAGGACTACAAAAATTTGACCTTATTCAGCTCTGAAGGAAAAACAGAATTACTAAAGGCAGAGGTCTTTGAATTGAAGTCTATTTGGAACGATGAAAAATAAATCAGAAAAATAATTCCATGGAAAAATCGGGTGATTACGTTTGCTGCTTCGGGGAAATGCTTTGGGATCTTCTGCCTTCGGGGAAGTTACCCGGTGGTGCCCCCATGAATGTAGCGTTACATTTAAGAAATCTTGGTATGGATGTAGCCATGGTTAGCCGGGTTGGCGTTGATGCGCTCGGCCATGAGATCGTTGATTTTGTAAAGCAAAAGAACTGTGTAACCGACTGGATTCAGAGCGATAACCAATACCCCACAGGTATTGTTGAAGTGAATGTATCTAATCGCACTGCTGTAACTTATAATATAGTTCATCCCGTTGCGTGGGATTTCATTGCAGTCACTCCTGAAGCCCTGGCCGTTTCAAAAAATGCTTACGCCTTCGTTTATGGAACCTTAGCCTGTCGGGATAGCCATTCGCGCGAAACGCTGCTGACATTACTCGATAACTCTACCGCTTTAAAAATTTACGATGTTAACCTTCGTCCACCACATTACACGAAAGAATTGATTGAAGTGCTCCTACAAAAAGCAGACATTGTAAAAATGAATGAGGAAGAATTGGAAATCGTTTTCAACTGGATGGCCGCTTCCGATTTACCAATTGATCAAAAAGCCGAAAGGGTTAAGACAAAATTCGGGTTACAGGCTGTCATCATAACAATGGGAGGAAATGGCGCCTTGTTTATTGATGATAGTGGACTTCATCGTTCCAAAGTTTTTAAGGTAGATGTGGTTGATACTATTGGAAGTGGTGATTCTTTCCTTGCAGGAATGATCAAAAACCTTCACTTGAAAAATTCTCCGGAACATTCCCTTAATTATGCCTGTGCATTAGGTGCAATGGTAGCTGCCCATCATGGTGCGAATCCACCAATTAAGGAAAGTGAAGTATTATCGTTGATGAATTCCTAAAACCTAGGCCAAATAAGACTTCAACAATTTACTGCGGTAGCCGTGGCGTAGTTTACGGGTCGCTTTCTCTTTAATCTGACGGACCCGTTCGCGGGTGAGTGAAAACTTATCACCGATCTCCTCCAGGGTCATCGACTGAGAGCCGTTTAATCCAAAATAAGAGGCAATCACTTCCGATTCTCTTTCAGTCAACGTAGAAAGTGAGCGTGCTATTTCCTGCCGCAACGAACTATTCATTAATCCTTGGTCAGGAGTTTCTTCGCTGTCGTTCTCCAATACATCTAACAATGAATTTTCTTCTCCTTGCACGAAAGGTGCATTCACTGAAATCGACCGTCCGGATAGCCGTTGATTGTTCTCCACTTCCTCTGCACTCATATCGAGCACCTTAGCCAATTCCTCAGCGGATGGCTCACGCTCATATTTTTGTTCGAGTTCGGAGAATGCCCTGGAAATTTTGTTCAAAGAACCTACCCTATTCAAAGGAAGGCGAACAATACGGGATTGTTCCGCCAATGCTTGCATGATCGATTGACGAATCCACCAAACCGCATAGGAAATAAATTTAAAACCACGTGTTTCATCAAATCGGGAGGCGGCTTTGATCAAACCCACATTTCCCTCGTTAATCAAATCACCCAATGACATACCATTATTCTGATACTGCTTGGCTACCGATACCACAAAACGCAAATTCGCTTTTGCCAATTTCTCCAACGCCACCTGATCACCATCGCGAATGCGTTTCGCTAATTCGACTTCTTGCTCTGCCGTGATCAATTCTACTTTAGCTATTTCCGACAAATATTTATCCAACGATTGATTTTCGCGGTTCGTAATCTGTTTTACAATCTTAAGTTGTCTCATGGATACTTTAATTCAATGCAAATTTAATTAGACAAACCCATTTTTCGCAAATAAATTAAATGCGAAACAAAAGCCTTAGCCATGCTGGTATATTCATGGTAGGCTACATTAAATTCAATACACGTTTCTTTGACAAGCTTGCTGATTTGGGGATAATGGATATGACTTACCCTTGGGAAAAGATGATGTTCTACCTGAAAATTCAATCCTCCCAACAGCCAAAACAATAACTTGCTCGATGTGCCAAAATTTGAAGTGGTTCCAATTTGATGAACGGCCCATTCTTTCTCAATTTTTGATTCTGTAGGAAAGTCAGTGATTTCGACAACATGTGCCAACTGAAACACAATGCTGATAAAGAGTCCGGTCACGAACGTAACAATCACAAATCCAACTATTGCCTTCAGCCAGCCGATCATGATGATTGGCAACCCGATATAGACAAATACATATAAAACCTTAGTGGTCCAAAAAACCAATTGCTCTTTTAAGGACAGCGATTTGGGAGCCATGTTAGCCACAATTTTGCGGCTGAAATATTTTACAAAATCATCATAAAAAACCCAGGCCATATAAGAAACTCCGTACAATACAAACCAATAAATATACTGATAACGATGGGCCGCATGTTTAGGTTGATTGGGATGCAAACGCATAAATGGCTCGACATCAATATCGGAGTCAATACCCTCAATATTGGTAAATGTATGATGATTGACATTGTGTTTTACTTTCCAGAAATGGGTGTTTCCA
This sequence comes from Cytophagales bacterium, assembly GCA_027317105.1. GTDB lineage: Bacteria > Bacteroidota > Bacteroidia > Cytophagales > Cyclobacteriaceae > ELB16-189. The sequence goes on along the minus strand of DAHVFH010000044.1, from coordinate 22,676 downwards.
CCTAGCGCATTAAGGAAATAGGCTGCTATTGAATTCAACCAATTATGCTTGGAAAAGCTTTGATGTCCCCCTTCGTGCATCACGTTAAAACCCAGAACAGCAAGGTCAAAACCTAGTAAAACAGCTAGAAAAACTGAAATCCAAACGGGCGGATTTACAAAAACTAGAACGAAATATAAAACCACGCCCGCTAAAACCTGTATTCCACTTTTCAAGTACAGCTTGTGCTCACCTGTACGTTCTAGCTTATTCACTAAAAAATAGAGATCAACTTTTGCTTTCAGTACGTTGAAAAATGAATTTTGGGTTTTATCGGGCGCAAGGTTTTGCATTAAAAATAGAATTTAAGTTTATGCTACTACTTCTACGCGAACAGCATTCATGCCTTTTCTTCCACGTTCAGTTTCATAACGAACATTGTCATTGTCTTTGATCTTGTCGATCAAGCCTGATTCGTGCACAAAGATATCTTCGCTGCCATCGTTGGGGGTGATGAATCCAAATCCTTTAGTGTTGTTAAAGAATTTTACTTTTCCTTCTTTCATGGTGATAAAAATTAATTGTTGAATTGTTAAAAAAATTATTTGAGTTCTGTTTTACTTTTTCCTGAAGGTAATTCGGGTGGTGTAGCGGTTATGTTTCCAAATTCATCTACATAGGCCATCATGTTTTCAAGACCGCCACCTGAAGACTTCTTTTTTCGTTCATTTTTCTTTTCGATTTTCTCTTCTTTCTTCTTTTTTCGAATCAGTTCCTTTTGCTTCTTTATGTAGGCGTTATTCGATTTGGCCATTGGTTTTCAATTTTAGTTGACAAAAGTGAACGCCTTCCCTCCTTTGCCTGCTCTTCCTGTTCGGCCAATACGGTGAATATAACTGTCAAAATCACGAGGTTGTTGATAGTTAATCACATGAGTCACTTCCGATATATCTAAACCACGCGCAGCTACATCCGTAGCAATTAACACCTGTATTTTTCCAGATTTAAAATCATTCAGGGCTTTAAGCCTGTAATTTTGCGATTTATTACCATGAATTTCATCTACTTTTATTCCAGACTGGTGTAATGTCTTTCTAACGGTACTAACACCCCTTTTAGTTTCAGCAAATACAATAACTTTTTGAAAAGAATGATCGCGCACCATTTTCAGTAGCACCTCCATCTTGCTTTCCCCCGCACCTACCCGAACAATTTCCTGGTCGATATGGTCACCCGTTGTTTTTCCTTTATTGATACGCACTTCTACAGGGTGTCGAAGAAGTTCTTGGATTAATTTCTTTTGATTTTGCTCTTCTGTGGCCGAAAAAAGGATGGTCTGCTTACGATTATTCATCGCCTTTACGATAAATTGAATATCCCTCGAAAAACCCATATCCAACAAACGATCGAATTCGTCCAAAATTAGGGTATTGAAATGATTGAACCGAAGTGCCCCTTGACGAGCCAAATCGGTTAACCGACCTGGAGTGCCAATAACAATATGAACAGGCTTGCGTAAGGTGGCAATATCACGGCCAACACTTGTGCCCCCAATAAAGCAACAGCTAAAAAGGGAAAGGCCTTTGACGATACTCTTAAATTCTTCTTCAACCTGAACGGCCAATTCACGAGTTGGAACGACAACCAAGGCTTGAAATGCAGGTTTTGAGCCAATGAGCTTATGCACAATAGGTATCAAGAACGCACCGGTTTTTCCAGTTCCAGTCTGAGCAATTCCCATTAAATCATGGTCTGTCAAAATCGCTTCTAGCGTTTTGTCTTGTATTTCAGTAGGACGCAAATAGCCTTTTGCCATCAAATTACTCTTTATTCGGGCATCAACTGGTAAATCCTGAATCGTCCTGGCAGACTCATACCGGGCCTCGGTTAAAGGCATAGCTTTTTTTATAAATAAATGCGGATCAAGGGTGCTGACAGGCTGTTGACCTCTTCCCCTCGCGGGCTGACTTCTTCTTCCTTGATTATTACCTTCTCTTCTCTTCGTGGTGTTGTGTTTTACAAAATTCATTTTTAGTTGTTAATCGTTAAAATCAAGCAGACATACGGCAACAGTCACTCTTTCGTTTTAAAGAAAGGGTTAAAAGCAGTCGAAAATTCGTGCTTGTGATTTTCAGCTAAAATAATTGGGTGTAGAAAGAGCTCTTAAAAAATAAAAAGAGGTAAGGCTTGCTATAACGTAATGATTCTGCTAAAAACGTTGCAAAGCTACGCCTGATATCGTTAATAACCTAATTGCAATTCAACGGAGCCGTGGATAACGCACAAGCAACATAAATTAGCTAATAATCCGCGAGTTTAAAATTTAAAACAACTATCTTTCGGAAAATTTACTAATGAATTTTATGAGTTTCAATTTAGCTGAAAGCAAGCCCTACGCTCCGGTTTGGAATAAATACCGCCCTGCCCTACTCAAATTGATGGTGGAATCAGCCAATGAACCTCAAGAGTACAAACTCTATAGCCACGAATTCAAAGCCATGAACCCTAAAGAGAAAGGGTTTAGTTTTACGTTACAAGTATTTCAGGGCAAGGCCTTGAACAATATTAGGAAATCTCCAATAGCCCAAGATTTGCTTGGCATATTAGAACAATCTAAAAAAGCTTCTGAATTGATGAGCGTAAATTCGTACGAATTTACGCTCGACAAGCAATTTGTTCTTCGGGTTATAAAAAAAGAGGGGGAATCCTGATTTCTATATTCCTCCATAGAAAATTATATTTTTCAAACGATTACGCCTAGAATCCTTGATCGTTTCGTATGGAATGGGTGTTTCGTTAGCCCAATAATCACTATCTTACCAACCAAAATACAATTCTGGATTTATGGCAAAAGGTTTGCTCATCGATATGGACGGGGTAATTTATAGTGGCAACTCACTTATCCCTGGCGCCAATGTTTTCATCGAAAACCTATTGCAGGAAAATATCCCATTCATGTTCATGACCAATAATAGTCAGCGAACACGATTGGATGCTGCCCGTAAATTAGGGTTACTAGGAATAAAAGTGAAGGAAGAGCACGTGTATACCAGTGCCATGGCGACCGGAAAATTTCTGGCAAGCCAAATCCCTAATGGCACTGCCTATGTGCTGGGAGAGGGTGGACTACTGTCAAGTCTTCACGAAAATGGCATTTCGTTGGTCAATACTGATCCTGATTTTGTTGTTTTGGGAGAAGGGAGAAATTTTACCCTCGAAATGGTACAGCGTGCCGTGGATATGATTTTAGCTGGAGCGAAATTTGTAATTACCAATCGCGATCCTTCCCCTAAGAAAAAAGGATGGGATAACCTTGGTATTGCTGCCACAAGCGCCATGATTGAAGAAGCCACAGGTGTAAGAGCATTTGTTGTTGGAAAACCTAGTCCGGTTATGATGCGCTCGGCCCGAAAAGCGCTCGCATTAGAAACCGCCGAAACCACAATTATTGGCGACACGATGGACACCGATATTCGAGGTGGCGTTCAAATGGGTTATCGAACAATATTGGTGTTAAGTGGAATTACTAAACGTGAAAACTTAACGCGTTACGCCTTTAAACCTGATTTGGTTATCGATTCTGTAAAGGAATTGACTTTACCATTGCCCTGGTGGTAAACCTCGACAATTGATAAAATAAATTTCATTGATAACGGCCTCCTCCCTATTCAAACCTTAACGACTCAATCGGATCAAGTTTTGATGCCTTGTGAGCTGGGTAATACCCAGAAAGCAAACCGACAACAACACACACAATCATTCCTACGGCCATCCACAACCATGGAATTACAAAAGCCTCAATCCCGATTGCTCGTGAAATCAAATTCCCAATAAGGATACCAAGTAATACTCCAAGAATTCCCCCAAATACGCAGACAACAATTGCCTCGATTACAAATTGCTGACGAATTCGTAAAGGTGTAGCACCCAGTGCTTTACGAACACCAACTTCGCGTGTGCGCTCGGTAACCGAAACAAGCATAATGTTCATCAAGGCAATTGAGGCCCCTAATAGGGTGATGAACCCAACGCCAAATCCGGCAAAACGCAGCCCACTGGTAATACTTTCCATTTCTTGAGCAAGTGATTCACTTTTCTCTAATTCAAATGAATTTTCATTACCAATCCTGTCCTTCCTAATTTTTCGCATAACCCCTGTAGCTTCGCCCATAGCAAAATCCATTTGGTTGGGATCAGCGATTCCTACATTAAGTCTGTAATTCAACCCAGCTCCAGCAGCCTGTTGGTTGGCCACAATGATTGGGATGAGCATCATGTTATCAAAATTATTTTCAGAAAGGGAACCCTTTTCTTTTAACAACCCGATGACCTTGAACTGCATTCCTTTAAAAGAAACAACCGTGTTTACAGGGTTCTTCCCCTCCCCATACAATGTCTTTGCCAATTCATGACCAACAATGGCCACATGGCCACCTTGCCTGATCTCGAAAGGGGTAAAATTCCTTCCTTCCTCAATGTTCAATCCTTTCAGCACAATGTACTCATCATTCACGCCCATAACATTTACATTGGGGTTGGTCTTTTCAGACCCATGTTTTATTTCGGCTAGAATTGTGAGGCGAGCAGACAAACTAACTATCGCATCCACGGGGTATTCATCCATAAATTTCTGCGCCTCAGTCAACAATAATGGCGAATAAACTTTTTCTTTAACCCCTTCTTGAGCTGCCCCACGATTGTCTTTAGAATAAATATCAAAGGAGTTCGCCCCTAAAGAAGAAAGGCTTTCATTTACTGAATATTCGATTCCGTCAATGGCAGTAAGGATACCAACCAAGGAGGTTATTCCAATAGCGACAATCAGAGCGGTAAGGACAGAGCGAAGCAAATTGGCTTTAATAGAGCGAAGACCTTCTTTTATGTTTTCGATAAAATTCATCTATGTTTAATTGGATTAGCGATTACCAAGTTGATTAATAGCGTATGCAAAACCAAAATTATACCTTTATACGTTGTAGGCTAAGACTTTATTCGAATGATTTTGTTACACTTTAAATCAGCTTTTACGATGGGTGCGAGGATTTTGTTGTTGTCGGCATTTTTATTTTCTAAAGCTTGCCTGGGTAATTCCATTTTGATACCCATGGATGAAACACAAACGAACCATTTGAAGGCCTATGGCATCGCCTACTGGATAATTAAAAGCGACATCGAAGTGGATTGGCTACTCAACTACCGCGGGGGGAGTTTTATGTGCAGGTACAATCCTAAAATTCAAAATGAATTGGTCGTTCGGGGTGTTAGTTACGAAATTATTTCTGAAGCACAGGTGAACGCTATCGTCACTGAAATTTCTAGTCCTTCTTCCAATTATGACATTATGAAACTCGAGAAGGCTCCAAAGATTGCTGTCTATTCCCCTAAGTCGAAACAGCCGTGGGACGATGCCGTTACCCTTTCGTTAACGTATGCTGAAATTCCGTACGATATTATTTTCGATGACGAAGTCATTAATGAAAATTTGGCAAAATACGATTGGCTGCATTTACATCATGAAGACTTTACCGGTCAGTACGGAAAATTCTATGCGACCTATGCGAACATGCCTTGGTACCTAGAGGCACAACACGAGGCAGAAGAAACCGCTCGTAAATTTGGTTTTCAGAAAGTTTCCCAACTTAAGCTCGCGGTCGTTAAACGAATTAAAGCCTTTGTCGCAAGCGGTGGATTTTTATTCGCCATGTGTTCAGCTACTGACTCCTTTGACATCGCCTTGGCAGCAGATGGCGTGGATATTTGCGAACACATGTATGATGGCGATCCGGCAGACCCTCAAGCGCAGGAAAAACTCAATTTCGAAAACACACTCGCCTTCTCCAATTTCCATCTGGAAAGAGATCCATACCGATACGAATTTTCAGATATTGACAATAATTTTCCTGAGCGAGGCTTAGTGCAGGGCAATGATTACTTTTCTGTGTTTCAGTTTTCAGCCAAGTGGGATCCAATCCCCACCATGCTTACCCAAAACCATGTTAAACAGATTAAAGGTTTTTATGGTCAAACTACCGGGTTCAAAAAGAATTTGATAAAATCAGACGTAGTGATTATGGGAGAAACAAAAGCCATCAATGAAGCCAAATATATCCATGGTGTTTTCGGCAAAGGCTTTTGGACATACTATGGAGGGCACGACCCTGAAGACTACCAACATCAAGTTGGAGAGGAACCAACCGACCTTAATCTTTACCCAAATTCACCGGGATACCGATTGATCTTGAATAATATACTTTTTCCGGCTGCAAAGAAAAAGAAACAAAAAACATGAAAGGCATTTAAATTGCAAATTCAAGATTCCAAATTTAAAATTGGAACTTAGAAATCTCGAATGTGGAATTTTAAATTTTGAATAATTTTTGAAAGAGGATGAGTCATTACAAACAGATTTAAGGTTTAAAAGTAGGGAGTAAGCAGTAGGCAAAACATAAACACTTTAAAACATCCACACATTAATAACCTAAACACGTCAACACATCACCACATCAATAAGTCAAAACAAATGAATTTTAGGAAGTTGAAATATTTATCTCTCGTTTGGTTGTTCACTTTGTGTTGTTGCAAAGCACCAGCCTCTGTTCAAAAAGAATCGCAAACTTCACCCCTTCAATCCTTGGTAGAGTCCAAGCTAGGGGCAAATGCTAATATTGAAAAAAATATTTCCAATACGTTTGCGCTGGCTTACATTGCTGAAAACAGATCCATAAGCTATATTGTTATTCGATTAAGTGACCTGAAAATTGTAGTTAACAGTAAAATAGAAAGAGGATCTATTACTTGGTTTAAGGATATGGAGCTAAAGGAAACCCGTACCCCAGGAATCGTTAAAAAAAATACTAAACCTGATGACAATATAAAATTGATCGATTTAGCCCAATTCGTAGTGCAAAAGAGATAGCGTTAAACAATATCGTTAAATCTATTTCCGCTGATCCAATCTCAATTTACCTACCAACCATTTCTCAAAAGACCACGTATTTTATCTGACCATGAAAAAAAATCTAACCGTTACCTCGCTATTCTTTTTAGCTCTTATAACAGGCATCGTATTTAGAAATAAAATTCAATGGAACGAAATTCCGCAAATTGAAAAAGGGAATGAAGAACTTTTAGAAAATGGTCTAGTAGATAACCATTTTGAAGAAGGAAAGAAGGAAAATGGACCAAGCGAATTTTTAAAATACGAGATAGGTATCCGCACCCGGTCTGACCAGAAGAAGCCAGACTACCCATCCAACTATCAATGGGCAGAGCTGCAAAAAGCTCAACAATCAGTTGTTTCATCAAAAAAATCAAGTTCAGTGGCACGTGTGAAGAGCACGGCCAACGGAGTGAGTGCCTACACCGAACGTGGGCCTGGCAATGTTCCTGGTAGAACCCGCGGGCTAATTGTTGATCCGGATGACAGCTCTAACAAAACATGGTATGCGGGATCGGCCAGTGGCGGGATTTGGAAAACAATTGACGCAGGTTCCAGTTGGCAATGGCTCACTCCATCTATCCCCAATTTGGCTACCACCACTTTAGCAATGGATTCATCCAATCACAATATAATTTATGCAGGAACAGGGGAAGGATTTGGATTGGTAGATGGTGTTGATGGTAGGGGGATTTTTATTACCACCAATCGAGGAGTGTCATGGTCTTTGCTACCTAATTCTGTTCCTTTAGGAAGTATTAACCGCCTAACTGTTGATCCCGCAAATGCAAACAATGTGCTCGCTGCGGCAAACTCAGGAATTTACCATTCGACAGATGGTGGCAACAGTTGGACACAAGTATTCAATGGCTTAGTGCAAGACTTGAGGCCAACACCTGGAAATTTTTCCGTTTTGTATGCTGCGCAATATGGCGTTGGCGTATTGAAATCAACCGATGGGGGAATAACCTGGAACCTGAGCAATATGGGTATGTCTCCAAATGGCCGAGTTGAGATTGCCGTTTCCCCTGTGAATACAAATTATATTGCTGCTTCCGCAGAAGGCTCACTTTCAGGAGTGAATTCCGATTTATATTTCTCTAACAACGCAGGCGCTACCTGGTACCTCGTTGGATTAACCTTAAATAGTAAGACGGTTGACTACCTCAGTACTCAAGGCTGGTATGACAATACCGTTGCTTTCAGTCCTTTCAACCAAAATGTGGTTTATGTGGGCGGTGTCAGTGAATTTCAGGTGACTTTGGGATCCGCCAGTGCTACCACTACAGGAAGTTATACCTTAAAGCAAAATAATACGAATTCATTTTTAAATCTGGTGAACTTTGGGGCTAGTGCTGCAGGAGGAATTCTAGCTGTAGGAAGCTCAGCCAATCAGGATAGTGTTCAGATTTTATTCGGTCCCGGGATAACACAAAAAGCCTGTCGGTTTTTAGTCCCAGTTGGCTCCACTTCAGGCGTGCCCGATTCTAGTTACACCTACCAGGATTATGTAGACGTTCCTTTTCAAGTTTGGGATCTTCACAAAAAACAACAATTGATGGTTTCCTTTAGAGACCAGGACAGAAATGGGGTTTTTGATTTGCTTGCGAACAATACAACGAGTTCTGATCCAACACAACAAAGCAGGGAATATATTTTTATCAGCTCTGTACCTTACAATGCCACTACACCAAATGCATCGATTGCCACCAAAGGAGGTCAAGTATTTGATGAAATGTATAATATATGGCCTGAGCTTGCAGCAGGTGCAACGTGGAATCCTGGTGCGTTACCTTCTTCGAATATTTTAATCACTTATCAAACAGTAACAAAATTTTCAAGTACAGTGAGTTCGGTGGCCGATCCCTATGGGGATTACGATGGGAAAAATTCAAACGTACACCCTGATCATCATAACATTTATCCAATTCCAATTAGTACATCTTCCAAAACCTTTCAGCTATTGGATGCGAATGATGGTGGCGTATGGCTATCGGGAACCTCCACCTCTCCGGGTACTACGAGTGGGGAATGGACAAAAGTTGGCAATGGCTACAACACCAGTCAATTTTACGGAGCCGATAAAAAACCTGGCGCTCAAGAATATTTTGGTGGAATGCAAGACAACTCCACCTACTTTACACCAAGTGGCACAATTTCCTCTGCCGCCACCTATTTTAATACCAATGCACAATTGGCTGGTGACGGGTTCGAAGTTTTATGGCACACCACCAACAGCAAGCAAATGATTGGAGGAGCAGAATACAATTATTTCTCGCGTTCATTAGATGGAGGCACAACCTGGACTTCTGCTTTTTCAGGTTTCCCGTTGACGGGTACTGGATCCAGTCAAAGCCCTGATCAAAGTAAATTTCCTTTCATTTCAAAATTAGCTGGTTCTAAACAAGCACCTGACATTATTTATTCTGTTGGATCTCAAGGTGTCTGGAAATCATCAAACTTTGGTGGTAATTGGGCATTGACACCGATAACAACCGGGTGGGGACTTTCTTCTTTTGCCTCTGTAGAAGTGTCGCGCGCCAACGCCAACATTGTATGGGCCGGAAGCGGAATGGGCGGAAGCACTCTTTTTGTTTCAACCAACGCGGGCCAAACGTTTAATGCAGTACCTAACCCTACTGGCATAACTTTAGGGACAATTTCAGGCATTGCTACGCACCCCACCAATGAGAAAATTGCCTATGCACTTTTCTCCTTCGCTAAAACAGCTAAAATTTTGATGACACAAGACCTTGGTCAAACCTGGACCGACATTAGTGGATTCGGAACCGGCACAGCCTCCACCACCGGCTTCCCTGATGTAGCGGTATATTGCTTGTACGTAAGGCCTGATAATCCAAACATTATTTGGGCAGGCACTGAAATAGGTATCATTGAATCGTTGGATGGTGGGGCAAGCTGGGCGCTGAATACCGAATTTCTTGGAGGTTCTGTTTCCGTTTGGCAAATGAAAGGTCAAGATAATGAGGTGGTTATTGCCACCCATGGGCGAGGTATTTGGACCGCGGAACTTACCGTGGATCAAAACGCGAATTATCCGGTTCCAGTTATCGTCAATTCAGGCACTTCACCTCAATCCAAATTTGTGTTACAGGCGCATTTACCTTTCCGATATGATTCAGTCCAGATCATCATCAGTTCACAAACGGTAAAATTTATCCCTCCTGATTCTGGTGTATATAATATTCAAATAGCAGGTGCTCCTTTGGGAAGTGTAACCATTCAGTTAATTGGTTACAAAGGAGACGCTCCAATTTATTCACTTGCAACAACGGGTATAAATCTGACTTTAAAACCGTATCAACAACAGTATTTCGACTACTTTATAACATCTAATAATTTCTATTTAAATGGGCTTTCTTTGCAGGCCTTCGGTGCTCCCAACTTAAGCATTCAAAGTCCCCACAATTATACCCTTAATCAAGACGCATCTGGCACCTTGCTAGTCCCGATTATTGTTTCTTCTGGAAGCAACACATCCATATCCTATCAAGACGTAGCGATCATTGTTCCCGGAACAACAGGTTCAGTTTTCGGCCAGCCCTCGTTCAACGATTATGTCGTAGCCGAAGGAACAAAAGATGGGGTTACTTGGATTCCGATAGCAAACGGATACAATGCCTCTGCAAATGCTAACTGGCTTGCCACATACAACACTGCGCAAAGTGGCACTCCAGCGATGAATGTAAGCGAAACGTTCGATCTTAAAAATAAATTTGCCATTGGCGACACTTTGTTGATCAGGTTTAGGCTGCATGCCACAAAAGAATCAAGTACCGCCTGGGGTTGGTCGGTAGACAATCTCTTCATCCAACAAGTACCAACAGGAACAGAACCCGCTCCAGTCGTGGGTTCATTTACCCTTTTTCCAAATCCATCAGACGGAAAGTTCAATGTAATCTATTCCTTGCCCGGCAATTCCCAAGTTACGATGAATGTTTGGGACATGTCGGGGCGAAGTATTTTAAACCAGGATTACGGTTTCCAGGATCAGGGCGACCATCAACTTGACTTTAATCTGGAGGCCTTGCAAAATGGGATTTATATGGTGCGGCTGAAAACAAACCAAGGTGAAAAAACCGCTAAAGTTTTTATACAAAAATAAATGATACCAAACAATGAATCAAAGACTAACCTTATCAATAGGTGCCTTATTGGGCACACTTGGCGTTGCCCTGGGTGCGTTTGGAGCGCACGCTCTTAAAAATTTATTGGTTAGCAATGGGAGGCTAGAAACCTATGAATTGGCCGTGCGCTATCATTTTTTTCACGCGCTTGCATTACTTTTCATTGGATTATTGATGAGTCAGAATAGCTCATCGATAATGGAGTGGTCATCGCTTTCAATTTTTGTTGGCGTAACCCTTTTTAGCGGCAGCCTTTATTTATACTCCCTTACCAATACAACAGCCTTCGCCATGGTCACGCCAATTGGGGGTCTGTTCTTATTAATTGGTTGGGGTTTATTGACCTATGCAATTCTCACAAAACACTAAGAGAAAAAATGCTTGGCACTTACTATTTATTTTTTCTCCAACACATTGACCGAAAAAGTAATTTGATTATTTCCACTGATTGCATTTGAGACAATTGTTACTACTTTATTCTGTCTGCCCATTTTGTTGGTGCTATCAAATAGAACTGTAATTTCGCTACTTTCATTAGGGTTAATCGGGTCGCGCGTCCATCCTTTAGGGGTTGTACAACCGCAAGTAACTTGCACATTGGTGATTATTAATGGTTCTGTTCCAATGTTTCTAAATTTAAAGGTTTTTTCGACCTTTTCGCCCTGAATGATATCGCCAAAATCGTGGGTGTTTTTATCCCATGAAATTTCAGCCCCAGCCGGAGTCGACTGTGCTTTAAGAGACGAGTTGGGAACGCACATGGAAAAAAGTACAGAAAAAATAAAAAGCTTCATTTTTCAATTATTGGTTAAAGGTAGAAAGAGTTTAGGTTGAATTAATGTTTATTTGAACGAGAAAATGGAAAATGAAGTTCAATCTTTCTATGGAAATCGGCTGCGGGCTCGGGCTTGTGGAATTTGCCTCAAAGACGAGGCTATCTTAATGGTGAACCATAGGGAGCTTTCGGCTGGAAACTTTTGGTCTCCACCGGGCGGTGGCATCCAGTTCGGTGAGCATGCGACCGACTGCCTTCATCGGGAATTTGAAGAGGAAACGGGATTAGCCATCGAAATAAAAGGTTTCCTTTTTGTCTGCGAATTTGTTAAGCCCCCTCTACATGCCCTCGAATTATTCTTTGAAGTTTCATTCTTAAGCGGCCAGATGAAAGTTGGCACTGATCCTGAGCCTGGCAGTCCGGAAATTATTAAGGATGTTAGATTTTTGAGCTGGCCGGAAATTGACGCCCTGCCCCGCGCCAGCCTTCATGGCATTTTCGGCATCCTTGGACATCCGTCAGAAATTATCGCTCAGCGGGGATTTTTCAGGCTAGAAAACTAACTTTAACCTTGAAAATTTTTATTATTGTAATCCCAAGAAATCGGAAGGTCTTAAAAAGTGATCGATTTGCAAACTGCTACCGCCAAATACAAGCTAATAAAGAAAGTAAAAGATGATCGTTTTGACGAAGACCTTTTGCATCAATACGATTTATTAATTCAAACTGGACCGAAAGATTTTCAACTAGCCGTAATTGACAGTAAGGAAGATCGTGTCCTGGCATTGGAAGATTATGCCATGGGCAATGTTCAATCGCATGCTGAATTGCTTCAGGCCTTGAAAGAACTGTTTGACGCCCATGCCATATTGAAAGCGGGTTTTTGGAGACAAGTGAAAATTGGTATTAAAAATAATAAATTCTGTCAAGTTCCTGCTTCTCTTTTCAATGCGCAACATGCACTCGACTATCTAAAGTTAAATGCCGTCATCGATGTGCCGAAAGAAAAAATTATCCATTGCGAAAACGTAGGCTTTAAATCCGTTACGGTGTTTGCCGTTCAAGAAGATCTCTATCAATGGCTAAGCGAAATATATCAAAACACTGCACACCACTTTTTCCATCAATCAACATCCCTTATTGAGGGGGTATTACGACAACCGAACAACACCGAAAACAGTGTCCTTTATATTTATGTTGATCGGTTTAAATTACATATCCTTTCTAGAAAAGGAAACCAGTTAATTTATTACAATCAATTTCCTATCAAGCAGTTTTCTGATTATGTGAAATACATTATGCTCGTATTGCAAAGCCTTAACATGGATCAACAAACTAGTGAAGTTGTTTTGTGGGGTTACATTGGTAAAAACTCACCCCACTATCTGGAGTTTATTAAATACATTCGCAATGTAACTTTTGGGGAGCGACCAAATCATCTAAAATTCAGCTATCTTTTTGATGAAGTTCAAGAGCACCACTTCTTTGATCTCTATTCCCTTTCGATGCTTGAAACAGAATGAAGCGAATTGCCCTTTTTCCAGGATCGTTTGACCCTTTCACTAAGGGGCATGAAGACATCGTGCTAAGAGGTCTGCAATTATTTGATGAAATCATTATTGCGATAGGCTATAACAGCACCAAAAGCCAACGCTATTTTCCTATTGATTTGATGATCAGCAAAATCAGCGAGACATTTGAAATGTATCCACAGATTAAAGTACAAACTTATGCTGAACTAACAGCCGCTTACGCTAAGAAAAATAACGCCAATTTTTTACTAAGAGGACTTCGAAATACTACCGATTTTGAGTACGAAAATAGCATCGCGCAAATCACGAAGCACTTGAACAATAAATTAGAATCTGTTTTTTTGATTACGGCACCTCAGTTTGCTGCCATTAACTCATCCATTATCCGCGAGGTACACCGATATCAGGGCGATGTATCTGCCTTTCTACCCTATTCGCTCTAATTTTTAACGATCTCCTTTCGGTAGTATTCTTCAAAAACAAACCGGATCGAGCGGTAAGAATTTTCGAGGGCGTGGTACACTTCTTTTTGGGTCATCCATCGGAGTTCTTCAATATCTTCTTCAATGGCAGGCCGGCTTCGTGAGTCATCCACTAAATCCATCACATACCACCGTGTTTTCTTGATCATGTTGTTTTTGTTCATAGTGTAGGTATGCCAGGTCGTACAGATCTTTTTTCCAATCTTCACCTCCACATTACATTCTTCCTCCACCTCGCGCACCGCAGTCTCTTTACTGCCTTCTCCACTTTCCTTCTTTCCTTTGGGCAAATCCCATTTTTTCATCCTATAAATCATCAACACCTTGTCCTTTTTAAGCACTAGCCCCCCGGCAGCCTTTACTACCTTAAATTTCTTTTTGATAAAGGCCTTAGTCGCCTCATAATCGTTTACCGTAAGGGATAAGGAAAGGAGGTGCATCGGTACTTTTGAATTGATCAAATCTAGGATCAAATCCAAATCCATAACGCTGGCTTCATTTATCCAAACATGATTAATTAATTTGGCCTTGGTGACAGAATCGACCGTGGCCTTGAGCTCCGTATTGAACGTGCCAGCCTCCGGCTCAGTGCCGGGCTTCAAAATCCTAACCGGAATATCATTAACAAATAAATCCATGACTTGCTATTACACGCAAAAACATAAAATATTCTCATTCAACCAACACCCGGAACGATAAAAGTGAAAAATTCCACGATTCCTCATAATTTGCGGCATGAGTTTACTAAAAATAGAAGAAGCCACCGCACAGGATGTTGCTGGCAAGTTACTTGAAATTGGGGCAATAAAACTAAATTATAAAACCCCTTTCACCTGGAGTTCGGGCTGGAAGTCACCTATTTATTGTGATAATCGACTGGCCTTATCCTATCCGGAAATACGAAAATATATAAAAGAAGCGTTGGCAAGTGCCGTCCGCAAAAGCTATCCACACGTGGAGTGCATTGCTGGGGTGGCCACCGCGGGCATACCGCAAGGTGCATTAGTGGCCGACCTTTTGAATTTACCTTTTGTTTATGTGCGCCCAAAACCTAAGGAGCATGGGATGGGCAACTTGATCGAAGGGAAAATCGAGAAAGGGAAGAAGGTAGTACTGGTAGAAGATTTAATCTCCACAGGCGGAAGTTCGTTAAAAGCAGCCCAGGCGATGAGTGAGGCAGGATTCAATGTCATTGGAATGGTCGCCATATTTACTTATGGTTTTGAGCTGGCCGAAAAGAATTTCACCGAAGCAAAAATCCCGTTGATATGCCTAAGCGATTTCAACTATTTGCTAAAGGAAGCCGTGGAGAAAAAATACCTTGATGCTGATCAGTTGAACCATGTAAAAAGCTGGAGGCTTGATCCAGGGAATTGGAAGTGATCCAATTCAAAATTCAAGGTTCAAAATTCAAAACTGACCTGAGATGTTCAATCTTGAATTTTGAATTTGTAATTTTTTAATTCCCCCCTTCCTTCCGCAATGCTTCCAATGGCGATGTGTTGATTACTTCCCTTGAATTCAACCAGCCAATAAATACAGTAAGCACTACTACGCCAGAGCTAATGATAAGCAGCTCTGAATAATTCGCGGCCAGCTTTACTTCAAAGAAAAATTTGGTCAGCAGCCATCCCCCACCAAACGCCAGCACCAAGGAGGTAATCGAGCTAAACAATCCTAAATACCCATATTCAACTAAAGTAATTTTTACGATTTGATTCGTGCGTGCACCTAACGTGCGCAACAAAACATTTTCTTTAATGCGAACAAATTTACTATTGATCACAGCACCTGCTAACACCACCAACCCAGTGACCACGCTAAAGAGGGCGAGAAACCGAACGACCAAACCAATTTTTCTAAACAGCTCGTTGACGGTACTCAGGATCAATCGTAAGTCAATCAAAGAGACATTCGGGAAGTTCGTGACTAACTCGCGCTGAAATTTCGAAGCTACTTTAGGATCTTCCACCCGCGTGGCAGCAACCCATATTTGAGGCGCATTGGAGAGGATTTCTTTTGGAAAGACAAAAATAAAATTGGGGGGATCTTTGGGCCAATCTACTTTTCGTATGCCGCTTATGAAAACCTTGATGGGCACTCCTTGCACATCGAATACCAGTGAATCCCCCACTCCTGCGCGAAGGGTTTCATGCATCTGTTCGGAAATGGTAACGAAAACAGAATCGCGTATTCTACCTTTTACAAAATATTGAAGCTTGCCACTCATCAATTCTTCTGATGCGGTAAGGCTGTCACGATAGGTTACCCGATACTCGCGGGTCAACGCCCAATCCGGAATAGTTGTCGTGTCTTTTTGAATGACTTCGACAGTGCGGCCTTTAAGCTCGCTAAGTCGACAGGTAATGATTGGCACAATCTGATTAATCGGCAATTTATTTTCTTCAGTCAATTTTATCACCCCTTCCTTTTGGTTGGGCTGAATATCAAACAAGATGGTATTCGATTGATTCTTATTTCCTTTAAACTCAACCTGATTTAATAAACTTCCTTCAATGATATTTAATACTGAAATTATGAATGCCCCTAACCCAATCGTAACCATCAACATCCGTGTTTGGTTATTGGGACGAAACAAGTTGGAAAGGGCATGGCGAAAAATAAAAGATGCATTAGAAGGGAAAAACTCTCTCACCAAATAGAGAAGCCCACCTGCCACCAATACCAAACACCCCAAAGCTACCGCGATGCCGCCTGAGAAAATTCCTGCTGTGATAAAACTTTTGGTTTGGTAAGCAGCTGTCAAAATTGGAAACAGAACGATCAATGCGATTGCTGTGATCCGCGTTTTAGAAAAAATCCGGCCTGGGATAAAATCCGCTCTTAGCACCGCGAGAGGAGGTACGAACCGAACTGAAACTAAGGGCAATAAGGTAAATAATACCGATACGATTGTGCCAATCAAAATCCCTTCCCCCATGGCACGCAACGAGACAAAAAATTGAATGTCACCTGGCAAATATTCTTTAAAAACAATTGGAATAATCTGGTGAATGGCAACACCTAAAAGAGCACCGATAAGGCTGCCAATAATCCCTAATATAAAAACCTGAATAAAATAAATATTGAAGGCCTGCCAACCCGAAGAGCCAATGCAACGCAACATGGCCACCTCTTCCCGCTTTTCTCGCGCATAAATGTGAACTGAGCTGGCGACCCCTATACAGCCTAAAATCAGGGCCACAAAAGCGAGCAACGAAAAAAACCGATACACCAAACTAAAACTTCTTCCCAGTTGCTCCTTTCTTCGCTCTACCGTTTCAATTGAATTACCTAACTTCTTTGCCAATGGCTTCACTTGCTCTATCAATTTTTGGGTCTCCTTCTCCGATTTGGTCTTCACATAAATACTGTATCCAATGCGGCTTCCAAATTGAACGAGTCCGGTGGAATCCAGCGATTTTAAAGAAACATAAACTGCTGGTGCCAGCGTGGAGGTAAGTCCTCCCCCACCCGGAATTTTGGTGACCACCCCGGCCACAATAAATATTTTGTTTCCCACCTTGATGGAATCATTCGAGCTCACTTCATATTGTGTAGCCAGCGTTTCATCCAACATCACGTAATTACCTCCCTGAACTTTTAAATACGCATCGGCAGGCTGCGTTACCATCTGACCGTAAAACGGAAAAGAGCCTTCCAGTCCAGTCACTTTTACCAAACGCGAATTGCCGGTGTTCATGAACATCACCATCGAAGCCATGTCGGCATCTTTGGCGATCGTTACCTTGGCCTTGTCAAGAAGGTTGGTCCAGGCCGTATCAAATTTTTTATTGCCATTGATAACCAAGTCCGCCCCAATCAATTCCTTAGCATTCCGATCCAACTCATCTTGTAGCGAATAGTTGAGTGAACTGATGGCGACCACCGCAGCAATCCCTGTAACCAGCGAAGCCATGAAAAGAAACAGCCGCGAAAAATTATGACGACCATCGCGCCATGCCATTTTCCAAACCCACGGATCACGGAAAATATTCTTGGTCTTTCGCTTTATCTTGATGGTGTATTCGAGCATATTTAATTACAAATTAGAGATTCAAAATTCAAAACTTAGTTTCTGTTCAATTTTGATTTTTCAGTTTTGAATCTTGAATCAAGTGTCCGCCTTTCATCTGTAAAATACGCTCTGTCTTTTGAGCCAGTTCAAGGTTATGGGTCACCAAAACCAAAGTTGTTTTTTCCTGTCGGTTCATCTCAAAAAGTAGGTCAACCACTTGTTGTGCATTTTCTTCATCCAAGTTTCCTGTTGGTTCATCGGCAAACAAAATCCTTGGCGCGGCAATAAAAGCCCTTGCAATCGCTACCCGTTGTTGCTCTCCACCCGAAAGCTGTGAGGGATAATGATGCAAGCGATCGGCCAACCCCACTCTCGCAAGCAGTGCTTTGGCCTTGTTCGCTATATTTTTTTCTCCGCGGAGTTCAAGCGGCACCATTACATTCTCCAACGCGGTAAGCGTTGAAAGCAACTGGAAATTTTGAAAGACAAAACCAACAAACTGGTTTCTGACATACGCCCGATCGTCTTCACTCATGGCATTGAGCTTAAAGCCCATCAAAGAAATTGACCCACTGGTGGGTACATCTAGCCCCGCGCACAATCCAAGCAAGGTCGTTTTGCCGCTACCCGACGGGCCGATTATTGAAAGGCTCGTGCCTTGCTCGGCCTGAAAAGAAACTTGATCCAATACGGTTAATTTCTTGTCAGCAGAAGAATAGGTTTTGGTTAATTGCTCTGAAAGTAGTACAACATCGGGCATAAATAAAATAAGTAGAAGTGAACATGAATGGATATAACTTGGTGACGCAAATCTGCTTGGAATATTTTAGGGTAACCAATAAAGTTAAAGAGAAATACGTTCTTTTAATTCGGCTAAGTATTTGGTCGTCACAATCGATAAAAATCCTTTCTCCTTGACTCTTTCTACCAGTTTTTTGTCGCCTGTCCAGAGCGGACATTGTAGTTGCATAGCTAGCGCCACGAAGGGTGTGTCATCTTCATCTATGTCTTTGGTAAGGTGAAGGGCTTCTTGCCTATTTAATTCAGCTACAAGATTTTCAGATATTAAATTAATACATCTAAAAAGTCTATGTTTTGCTTCAGCCAATCGAGATGAATCCATTTTTGAAAGCAGGGAAATCTTATTGGAATATCTCTCCAATTCGCCCACCATCAATTCTGGAGTATAAAAATCAAAGATTCCATTAGAGTAAAAAAGGATGTTGTGGATTTGACTTTCTACATTCAGTAAAGAACTGAATACAATGTTGGTATCCACCCCAATCTTCACTTTATAAAACGGTTTTTGTTTTCAGTCCACCAATTTTTTTTCGACTCCGCGGCCAAAAGATTGGCCTCATTCTCTGTTGCGGTGCTGCCCTTTACTAATTCTTTAAATTTCAAGTAATTGTAGATTTCCTGAAGTCCTTTCGTGTCCGTGGAGGTAGGAAGTCTAAAAATAATTTCCGTATCTGTTCTTTCTACTATCATAGTTCAAAGATACATTTCTTTATTACAAAATTTAAAAGGCCAAAATGGCATTTTGCAAGTTGGTCAATTTCCAGATAGGCCTTGATGACTCAGCAAAATCATGGGGGCGTCAATACCTCCTCGGTCAATGGTGGCTAATGATTGCGATTTGCTGTGCTCATTGAAATAGGCCTTTAAAATCGTTTTAGGTGCCTCAAAACCTTCATCCAATTCTGTTGCTGCCTTAAATGATTGGTATGCAGCCATCCCATCACCAATCTCCATCCAAATAATCCCATTTAAGGTTTTGATCTTTGCATTTTCTTCACCACACGAAGATGCTTTTAACAAATGATCCTTGGATTTAAGGTATTTGGTTAATATGAGGTTAGAAGTTGCCGTACTTTATTTAATTTCTGAATCATTCTAGCCGACTCAGCAAAATCCAGCGTCTGCTGACCATCGCTAAATGCCTCTTCCGGTTTTTGGTGGGTTTCGTAAATAATGCCATCGGCTCCCGCCACTGCAGCAGCTAAGGCTACAGGTTCCACATATTCCCTTATGCCGACACCATGTGATGGGTCTGCAATGATGGGCAAGTGGGTCTTTTCTTTTAATATCGGGATGGCATTAATGTCGAATGTATTTCGGCTTGCTCTTTCGTACGTGCGGATGCCCCGTTCGCAGAGCATGAGCTTTTCATTGCCTGCAGAAAAAACATACTCGGCAGATGACAACAACTCATCAATCGTTCCCGATATTCCACGCTTGATCATGACTGGTTTATCAACCTTTCCGAGTTCATCCAGAAGATTAAAATTCTGGGTATTCCGGGCGCCTACTTGAAAAATATCCACATAGTCAACCATTTCTTCAATCTGACTTACCTGCATCACCTCACTCACAATCTTAATCCCAGCCTTTCTGGCCAATGAATACCAGAGCTTCAACCCATCAATACCTAAACCACGAAAGGCATAAGGTGAACTCCTCGGCTTGAATACACCACCGCGCATAATCCCTACTCCATTTTCTTTCAGATGATTGATGGTATCTTCAATTTGCTTTTCATTTTCGATTGAACACGGCCCAGCCATGATTGCCAGTGAACCATCGCCAATAAGCACACCATCGCCTAAGTCAATAACCGTTCTATTTACCTTCCATTTATTTGAAACAAACTTGTAATCATCTGACACCCGATGGATGTCCACAATGCCCGGCATGCTACCCAACATTCGAATATCAAATTCTTTTTTACCGATACCCACAATGTATCTTCCCTTCTGAGTTGTTACATCATTCGGTTTATAGCCCAATTTAAGAACGCAAGAAATTATTGTTTCTCTTTGGGTTGCAGTAATTTGTTCGGAGAGTTGGATGATCATGGGAAAGAGTTAAAAGTTCAAGGTTGAAAGTTAAAAATCGGGCTTAAGTCTTTTACGTTTATCATTCATTCCTTAAAGTGATGATAAAGTTTCTGATTTCAGATTGCAAATCTTTGGCTGATGACAAAAGTTGGATGAATGCACTTCCAACGATGGCACCCGCACCGTAGTTGCACGCGTTCTTGAATGTGGCATGATTTGAAATTCCAAAACCAATAAGAAATGGGTTTTTCAATTTCATGTTCACTAACTTTTCGAAATATTCCTTCTGATCTTCTGAGAAGTCTATTTTTGCACCCGTGGTACTGGATGAAGACACGGCATAGATAAAGCTATCGGTAGCCTGGTCGATCAATCCAATTCGCTCGTCTGAGGTGGTGGGCGAAACAAGAAAAATATTTTTTAGTCCGTTCTTTACAAATAGCTTTTTGTATTCGTTTTCATATTCATAAAGTGGCAAATCAGGAAGGATCATTCCATCGACCCCTGCTGCTGTGGCTTCTTTGCAAAACTTTTCCATTCTATACTGAAGAACAGGGTTGAGATAACCCATAAGGATAATCGGAAGTTTTACTTTCTTTCTTATTTCACTTACCTGCTCCAAAAGCAATTTCACCGTCATTCCATTATCAAGTGCTACTTTATTGCTTGCCTGAATTACCGAGCCATCAGCGACCGGATCAGAAAATGGAATCCCGATTTCAATAATATCCACACCTGCTTCTTCCAATGCTTCCGCGATAAGCGTAGTGTCCGTCAATTTTGGATATCCGGCCGTGTAGTACACAGACAAAATATTTTTTTTCTTTTTAAGGAAGAGTTGATTGATCCTATTTTCCATTTTATAAAATTATTCCAAGTTTAATTATCCAACATCGAGTAACCAGAATCCAGTATCAGGAATCCAATTTGTAGCATCCAGAATCCAGTTACCAGCATCCAATTCTTAATATTTTCCCCACTTGATATACGTTTCCAAATCCTTATCCCCTCGCCCAGAGAGATTAACGACCACCACATCGTCTGCATCCAAATCGAGCTGACTGATGGCAGCGATAGCATGTGCACTTTCAATCGCTGCAATAATTCCTTCCAGGCGACTTAATTCAATTCCAGCCTTCATCGCCTCGTCATCGGTTGCATTCAAAAATTGTACACGACCTGTTTCAAAAAGATGCGCATGCAATGGGCCTATTCCCGGATAGTCCAGTCCTGCCGAAATTGAATAGGGTTCAACAACTTGCCCATCGGCTGTTTGCATGAGTAAGGATTTACTTCCGTGCAAAATTCCAATTTTGCCCAGTACCGTTGTTGCAGCCGACTCGCCTGAGTCTACTCCCAATCCGGCAGCCTCCACACCAATCAACTTCACATGCTCGTCTTCCAAAAAATGATAGAAGGCACCCGCGGCATTGCTGCCACCACCCACGCAAGCGATCACATAATCAGGAAAAGGATTTCCGATTTCTTGAGTTAATTGACCTTTCATTTCTTCGCTAATCACCGATTGAAATCGGCTTACCATATCGGGATAGGGATGAGGGCCAACCACAGATCCGATGATATAATGTGTATCCGTTGGGTGACTAATCCAATGACGCATTGCCTCGTTTGTTGCATCTTTCAGCGTCATGTTTCCGGAAGTAGCGGCCACAACTTTTGCTCCCAGAATCCGCATGCGTTCCACATTTGGTCGTTGTCTATCAATATCCAACTGCCCCATGTAAACCACACACTCCATGCCCATCAACGCGCAAACCGTAGCTGTGGCCACGCCATGTTGCCCCGCTCCCGTTTCAGCTATTATTTTTTGTTTGCCTAAACGCTTTGCCAAAAGTATCTGACCAATGGTGTTGTTAATTTTATGCGCACCTGTATGACAAAGGTCTTCACGTTTCAAGTAAATTTTTGACTTGTATTTATCCGAAAGCCGTTGAGCGAAGAAAA
>DAHVFH010000040.1 GCA_027317105.1 Cytophagales bacterium | reverse complement strand
TTTTAACAACCCCTTATTAAAGGAAAGAAGTCTCTTATTCTGGGCGACCAATTTTAAGGTTTGGAATTGCTCCTCGTTCTGCTTGAACCAGTCATACCCGAAGGCGTTGTGTATCTCGCGGTGCTGCCAATCGAACCGGGTAGTTCTTGGTATCGCAGTAAGAATGTCTTCCGGAAGGCAGTTCAGGTAATAAGCAACTTGAACATAAGGGTGATACGAATTCTTCGTTCGGACTAAATGCATTGAGGGGTTCAGATTAAGCACCACAAAATTCTAACATTTCTGCAAGTAGGAGAAATCAGAAAATATTATATTAGCCTGAAAATCAGCATTGTCGGAAATCCGGACGTGGTATTATAGAAAGTTCGTAGACGTTGCAGGGCAAAGTTAAGTAGATCCCGTTTCCCCAGAAACCTCAGACTATAATGGTGCACTATCAACCTATCT
Organism: Cytophagales bacterium; assembly: GCA_027317105.1. GTDB lineage: Bacteria > Bacteroidota > Bacteroidia > Cytophagales > Cyclobacteriaceae > ELB16-189. The sequence goes on along the minus strand of DAHVFH010000040.1, from coordinate 13,981 downwards.
ACAATGCCTTTTGCTAACCCTGCGTCCAAAAAAATATTGGTGTACTATACAAAATATTCATTTTAACCCGACTAATCCTTTTCGGATTGCCTTCAGCGTTTCTCTGTCATCGGTCAGTATCCAGTTCAAGGGCTGCTGGGTGGTGGTGCGGTCATCGGAGTAATGAAAAAATATAACTGACTTTACAACAGGGTAATTTAATTTCAAACTATCCAATGCCTGCGCATACCATTGACTCCGGTCTCCACCCACTGCGAGCGAACCGAACTCAGAAATAATGATTGGTTTCTTAAACGCGGCCAATTGGGTATAATAATTTCCAAAAATTTCTTTGAAACTCCACCATTTGCTCCACGTTGCCGCTGTTCCATAATTCAAAACGCCAGAACCCACATAATCAACGAAAGCATCTCCAGGGTAAAATTCTTTGAACATTCCATATGCTGGGTGTGGGCTCCACACCCACACCACATTGTCAACGCCTTGTTGCAAAAACACCTCATGGATATGTTGCCAGGCCGCGATGAATTCTTTCGGCTTGTTGTTGTGCGGTCCCCAGGGGTAGCGGTACGGATCATTCATTTCATGACCGACCCGCACCAACATGGATGATTTGATTTTCTTGGCCTGCCTTGCCCACGAAATCAAATAAAAATCATAAAGCCCTTTGGCCACATCATTCATGCCTCCTTTTTCCCGTTTCTCCCTTGGCGGAAGTTCAGGATGGTTCTCCTGATTAAAATCGGTAAGCCAGGGTTCCCATGTGATGACAGGAATCGAGCCTAACTCAATGATGCTCTCCACTTGTAGGGTTGGGAATTTTTGCTCCGGCTTGTCGCCCCATGCGGTGTAGATGTGGATCAGCGGGAAAGTGGTGCGGAGCGAGTCTTCAAGGTCGATGATGCTTTCAAAACTTTGATTGGTATTGTTGTCGTAGGCACCCAACAAAATTTTGTCTGGGTCTTTCAGCCGGGCCGCATTTTTCAGGTAACCTTGCACCCATTGCAGTTTGGTGGCGCGCTTGTTTTTTCGCTGGTCCACGATCATGTTTTTCTCTAAGGAGTTCACGGCCTGTCCGGCGAAAGAGAACAAGTCTTCAAGCGGGCCGCGCACTTTGTTGCCCGCTAAAGACAAGATCAGCACCAAGCCGATCCCGATGGCGAAGGCCGTCACTACGATAATGATTCGAAAGGTTTTATTTTTCATCTGTGATGATTTTTTTTAATTCAACATGCGACCACGGTTCGTCTTCTTTTAATTTTTTGGCTTCCCAGGCTGCCCACAATCCTCCGACCGACATAGCGAAAGCGATCAAGGCAAAAACGATCATTGCCCATGTTTTTTCTGCCGAAAGCACCAGTTCACCTTCCGGGATGAGAAACCTGCGGTAAATCAAAACCCCGGTCACGGCCACTATAAATAAAACGATATGGATTATCAATGGTCTTGCGAACGGAGTGACTGAACCACGTACGGCTTTTTTGGCAGTGGGGATGTAAGGGATCTCGGCATCGACCACCGCCAACAAGAAACCAAGGAAGAACACCGGCCAGCACGCATACTTCAAAACCATTCCGCGCCAGTGCAACCCTCGTTCTGTTTCCTGGTGGCACATCCATTTTTGAATGTACAGGTAAATCATCACACCAAAAAAAGCAACAAAAGATCCGTGGATCAAAAAACTCACGAACGACATTTGTGCCGGCAAAATTTCCGTAAGGAAAAATAGAAACGGGACCACTGTGAAAAAGAATTGCGTAGCACCGACCAAGTAATATGTGCCGATGGTGAGGTACGACATTTTTTGCCAGAACGAAAGTTTGGGGAAAAGCTTGGGGATTTCGACAAACGTCACTTCAAAAACGCCTCGTGCCCATTTCAATTGTTGCTTGCAGAACGACCCCAAATCTTCGGGCACTAACCCTCGACTGACCACCACGGGATTATAAATGGATTTCCATCCGGCCGCATGGATACGGATGGATGTGATAAGGTCTTCGGCCAGGCCGATGCCATGCCCGCCAATGCTTTCCAACGCTGTTCTGCGAAAAGTGCAATTGGCACCAATGGCCACGCTGCTCCCGAGGCCATGCAAGCTCATTTGCATAGGCCCGTAAAACGTGTAAGTCTGCTCGGCTGCACCTGCGGCTGTGAAAGACCGGTATTGATTGTAGTATGCTTGCGCTACTTGTACAAATGCCACTTTTTCATCTTTAAAAAATCCAAGCGTGTGGTCCAAGAAATTGGGGAACGGGATGTGGTCAGGATCGAGCACGAGAATAAAATCTTCTTTGGTCATTTGCAAAGCCTGATTAATTTTTCCAGCCTTTGCCCCCGGAATACCAACTAACTCCAACCACACCGCTCCATGCTTTTCTGCAACTGCTTTGAATGCGGGATCGCGTGTATCGTCAAGCAAATAAGTGGTGTGTTGGTAAGCAATATTTCGGCAAGCCTCCAATGTTTTTTCAAACATCGACAAAGGTTCGCCCGGAGAACTGGTGGTAAAAATAGCCACGGTCAATCCATTTGATGCCGGGACAGGTTCGGGCTTGCCGATGCGCAAATAACCGATCCATACGATAACCAAACGAAGGAGGCCGTACCAAAAAAATATCGACAGCAAAACAAAAAACCAAAGCTTCTGGATGTGTTCTTCCCGAAACCACCAATCGGCAAAAAGAACTATACTCGAAATTCCACCCGCCACCAAAATGGCAAGCAAGAAGCGGTGATGGCTTTCTGGCCTTTTCGCCTCCCGGAATTGCCAATAGTTTTTATTTCTTTTCATTGAACAAAATGGCCCGTACACTCAGGCCGACAAATTGGCTGTTGAAAAAGAAAGTTTTCCGGTATTGGTAGTCGGCCCGGATGCTCCACGTTACAGAAGGTGTCCATTCAATATAGGTGCTTGCTTCCATTGGCGAATACTGAATGGTGGCGTAATCCTTAGTCAACGTATAAGTAACTTGATTTTTTTTCTGAAGGTAATAATAAGGATTGAACGTAGTGGCATAAAAGCTGCCGTTGGCATTCACTCCGAACTTGATTTTTTTACCGATTGGAAAAAGAAAGGAAAGGACGAGGGAATTGATCTGCTGTTGCTGAGGCGTGAAATAGGGATCATAGATTCCGCTGATTTGATAATTTCCTTTATTGTAGGCAGCAACCATTTCGCTGATTGTTTGTGTTGGAACAAATCGGTTGTCCTTCGAATCATTAAAGGCAAGTGAATAGCCTATCCGAAGTTTTGATCCCAAAAATTTAATCGACTTGCTTAACAGGTAGCCATAGATCGAATACACGTCATTGCCATCAGCAAAGTGGTTGTCCTCAAAAGCTATTTTGCCAATGGCTCCGGTTTCGCTGTTCAATTCCAGCGAGGAAGAAAAGTGATTGACGGTAACAATCGTGTCGAGGCTTCGCAAAGTATTGAAGTATGGCTTGTGCTCGGCCTGCACATCAAATGTTACACTCTTATTTAATTTTTGTCGAAGACCAATATGCCCAGTAATGTCTTGTTTCCCTTGATACGGAAATTGAACCGAACCCATATCCAATTTTAATTCTGACCCTTTGCCGAAGGAAAATTGGTTTCCAATAATAAACCATTTTGCCGAAGCGGTTTTTCCACTGTAATTATAAAAGGGCGAATAAGCTCCGGCATAGGGCGCTAAAAATTTATGGAGAGCTACTCCACCTTCTAATGAGGGGCTTGCACTTTGAATGGGCTGCGTGTCGGTAGTGTAGCCGGTGGCCATTTTCACCCAAGGCGAAGAAGAAATCAAGATATCGTTGAGCAAATTTTTAGTGGCCTCATTTTTCGGATTGGCCTTCAGCAGTTCTTCTGCTTCCTTTTTTGCCTGTAAGTTATTCTTTTGCCAATAATACAATTTGACCATTTCATACATCGCCGCTTCGCGTGTGACATCGTAGTCTCTTAATTTGAGCAGCAAAGTCTGTGATTTTTTGTATTTGCCCATGTTTAAAAGCACTCGTGCATAATCAAGCTGAAGGTAAGCATTGGTTGGCTGCAAATTCTTTCCAAGCGAGTAAAGTTCGATTGCATGAGTGAAATGACCTAGCCAATATTCGTCTTGAGCATATAGCCAAATCGCGTTGAAATCTTTTGGGTGACTATGACAATAGTGCTCCAAGAGTTTAGCCGCCTCATCTAGTCTTTTCTCTTTGATTCTGGAGTTGACAATAGAAAGAGTGTCCAGAGTTGACTGCGCGCTTAGTTCATGTATCAGGAACGAGGAGATAAAAAATATAATAGAGATGCAAAATGCCCTATCTTTAAAGATTTCGGCACAATCTGAATGACATCTGTTAGAATCCGAACATTTAATCGCAGTGTTCTTCTTTCTGAAACTCTTCCCAATCATTTTTTTGGAAATAAGGAACGCTGTAAAAATCTACCAATAGGTTGGACATTCCAACCCCTTATGGATTCGGCTAATTTTAACCCGATAGTTAATCATCAACTCATGTGTTCCATTTGAGTATTGGTTTAATGCTGAGCTCGTAATTTCATAGGCGTACCCCACATGAAAGTTATCATTGAGCTGAAGTTCAAACATTGGAATTATAGAATCGTTTAACCTATAGGATAACCCAAGACCTACCGCATCGTAGAAAACGAGAAATACGTTGGCATCAAAGCTCACAGGAGCATGCTCTTGCATACGAATCAATGTGGAAGGAACAAGCTTTAGAGAGGGAGAAAGTTGTTTCGTAAATCCTGCATGCACATAATAATACCGCTGCTGTACATTTGTATTGGAAGTAGTTCGGTCCATACCAATGACTTTATTATCTAAAATGTAGGGCACTGAAAAGCCAACAAAAAATCTCTTTTGCCGATAATAAAAACCCGAACCCACATTTGGACTGAACGTACTCGTCACTCCTGACAAGTACTGATCCTGATTATTTTTCAAAGTCAATAAATCAAAGTTGGAACGTAGGTTGTTAAATCCGCCTTGAAGACCAAAAGTCAATGTACCTTTATTCCACAGGGGGATTTTATAGGAATATACCCCGTAAAAACCCACATCCGTATGGATACCTATCTGGTCGTTAGACAAAATGTAGCCCACCCCTGCCCGGGAGTTCCTAAATCCAGAATGTGCTGTTTGAGTAAAAGTCTTAGGTGCACCATCCAGATTCACCCATTGATTTCGATAAATTGCAGTTGCTGTTAATTGTACCTGATTGCCAGCATAGGCCGGATTGATTAACAAAGGGTCGAACATATACATTGACTGAATTGGCCGCTGTTGACCATAAAGAATGGTGACAAGTAACCAAAGAAAAGGGGTTAGGTAAATGTTTCGATTCATCTTCTATCGGGTCAACTCAAGATAACCAGCAACCGGCTTAGTGCCATCTCTTTTATCAATAATATAAAAGTAGGTTCCTATCGGTAACGAATTGCTCCCAAAATATAAGCCCTGTTCTCCAATCCCACGGAAAGATATGTCCGCATTGTTGTAACCATTCGCTTCATACACTTTTATCCCTGTCCGGTTAAATATTTTCACGTTGTTATCCGGAAAGTTTGTTATGCAGTCGATAATAAAATTATCATTTTTCCCATCTCCATTTGAGGAAATTCCATTGTAAGGAGAAATCTCTGTCCCAATAGTTACCATGCCATCGGCCTCACAACCATCTGTTGAGGTAGCTTGAACCTTATACACCCCTGGCCACAATTGAAAAATCTCTGGCCCCACACCTGCTGGAACATTGTTGGTAACATCCGTCCATTGAATATCTGATAATACCATGCCTTGAATTTTCAGCGCAAGAAGAGCCGTTCCATTTCCATTTGGTTTTCCAGTATCGCTACAAAACGAGGGGGTGCTCGACAAATCAAAAACAGGAGTAACCCGCTTGTCGAATACCGTAACCGTTGCGGGTGGTGAAACGCAACCGGTACTCTGATCAGTGGCTGTAACCGTATAAGGACCAATGTCGAGTCCGGCATAATCTGGCCCCAGGTTATCTGGTGAATTTTTTACTGCGGATCCATCAAACCAATCAAAGGAATAATTAAAAATTGCTCCCCCAACATTGGCGCTTACCTCACCATTGGGTGTAATACAATTGGTTCGGTTAGCGACTACTATCGCGGTCGGAACAGGAGGCTTTACGGTTCCATCTACGATTGTTCCGGTTTGATCAGCAAAGCAGCTGGTAGTATTACTGGTTCCTCTTACTACATAAGTGCCCATATTCACACCTATTAATTTATTATCAGCTGGAAATGGAGATGCAGGAGGGGTTGGTACTGTGCTACCCGCGAACCACTCAAAAGAATAACCTTGAATTTTACCATCCGCTGTTGCAGAGAGTTGACCATTGGCCGCGGTTGAAGCCGTGAACGGAGGACAGCGAGTTAATGGATTATCCTGCTCAACAACTACTACTGGCTTAATCCGATTGTCGCCTACCCTTACTCCTGCGGTATCGATGCAGCCTGTCTTATTGTCGGTGATACGGTAAGTGTAATACCCCATGTTCAAAATCGGATAATCATAAGTATAAGAACCAGGAATAGCGGGGATGTTAGCAATACTGGGCGGTAAACTTAGATTAGGATTAGCACCAAAATACATATCTGCTGTGTAATTGAAAGGCTGCAGTGGATAAGAAGGATTTATCAGTATTCGCACTTGTGCATCTCCATCAAAGCCAACACATTTGTTGAGCGGAGTAGAGGTTGCAGAAATAATTGGAGCAAACTCTGGCGCATCATTAGGTACAACAAATAATGCTGAGGCCACGCATGAGGTAACCGTATTTTGCACGAGTACAGAATAGTTGCCATCAAACAAATTGCTGATTGTATTCGGATTTACCGTGGTCGATCCAGCGATTGCGGTACCTGATAAGTCTAAGGACGGATACCACGTAAAGTTGTAATTACCTATGGTATTATCTTGTTCATTTGCAGTGGCCACCAAAACTGAAGTTCCCAATGCTGCAAGGCAACTGATTTGTTTTACTGGTTGAGCGATATTTACTACTGGATAAATTACGTTTATCTTGGAAATATCAACTTCTTTAGGACCAGATTGACAATCGGTACTTGGATCAGTGACTGAAACGAAATAAGTACCTGCCGCAATGTTATTAATGACAGGAGCAGTCTGACCACCAATCACACTAGCCGGCAAACCCGAAGCCCAAGTAAATGTAAATCCAGTCAAAGCGGCTCCGGTAATTGCGTTATTCCCAGCCGCATTGGGAGGCTGCGTGATCGAGTTAAAGGTACTGCCTAAAGTAATTTTTGTTACCGTTGCACTGGCGCTTGGATTGCAATCAACAGGATTAATGGTGCTTACGTCAATAATATTAGGTATGCTTCGTGTTTGATCTAATTGCAAGTTGAAGGAAGCATCAAGCGGACACCCTGTGTTGGTATTCGTTGCTGTTACTACATAAGTACCATCCACGGCATTGGTAATTACGCTCTGGGGTGAGGTATTGGTTTGAGTTGGATTTGGTGCTAATGGACCAATAGGATTAGCATTTAATGTCCAGGCAAAAGTATAAGGATCCGTATTAGTGCCGTTTTGCTCTGAAGCACTAGCCGTTACTGAGCCATTCGGTTTAGCTGAATTACAACTCGAATTTTCAATAGCTGTGAATGAAACTTGAGGGAATAATCGCTTGTCTAGAATTTGAACTTCATACGGGGCAGATGCACAGCCTAAACCAGGGCTGCCGGTTTGTCGCGTAGCGACCACGTAGTAGATATCAAAGCCGATAGCAGGATAGTCCGTTTTATCCAATTGAAGCAAGGGAGAATTAGGACCCAGCACCGTATTGCCGATTGTGTTTCGGCTGTAGGTGAATACAAAATCACTAATGTTTGGTGTTGAGCCAGAATTGAAGACCTCTGTATTTCCATTTCGGTCAATTACTTTCACTTCTTGCACAAGTAAGGAGCCATCAGGGTTACAAAGAATCTGATTAGTAGGAACTACGGATTGGGTGAAAACTGGAGTAGAGTTTCTGAATATGGTGGTAGTGCCGGTTGAGACGCAACTAGTTTGATTGTTAGTTACGGAAACAGTGTACGCTCCTTCCTTCAATCCGGTTGGGTTATCCCTGTCCCCATCAGTAGAACTTCCATTCCCATTATTATTCAATGTAATTGTGCCCGCTGGCAATGTCACAGCAGAGGCAGAAGCAGTCCAGGTATAATTATAAAGGAAAGGAGCGCCTGCCAATGGCGCAGGGAGATTGACAGAGCCATCGGAAACATTCACTTGAATTTCACCTTCAAAAAAACTAGGATCACAAGACGTATTGGCCAACGGAGTAAGCGAGACCACTGGAAAAATCTGCTTATTAAGAATATCTACTTTATATGGGGATGATGAACAACCACTTCCAGGAGTTCCGGTTTGTCGGGTTGCTGTGACAAAATAGGTGGCCGCCCCAATCGTGGGGAAATTTGCATTATCCAATTGGGTCGCTGTTGAGTTCGGGCCCAGTACCGCGTTACCTATTGCGTTTTGATCATAAGTGAAAACAAAATCACTAATTGGAAAATCTGATAAACTGCTTTTAACATTGCCATTGCGGTCAACAACTCTCACTTCGTTGACGACTAATTTTCCATCAGGCCCACAAAGCACTTGATTGGTTGGGGTTACTAATTGTGTGAATACCGGGGTCGCATTTTTGATAATAACAGTTGTGGCTGTCATCAAACAAGTCGTGATGTTATTTTGAACAGACACTTGATACGTTCCATCCTGTAAGTTTTGGTACAAATTAGCAATTCCGTTTTTTGCTGGATCAGGATTCGGTGTAGGTAAGACTAACCCTGCACCCAAAGGATCTGTCCAAGTGTATTGGTAACTCCACGGTGGCCCGGCAATCAATGCCGGTGGAGACTTCTTCGCCACCGAGGCGTCCGCCACGTCCACTTGGATTGCGCCTTCAAAAACGCCACTACAAGAGGTGTTGCTGAAAGGCGTAAGCGTAATCACAGGCAGAACACTCTTGTCTTTGATTTCGATATTGGAAGGGGCAGATGAACAACCCGCCCCAGGTGAAAATCCTGGCGATCGCGTGGCAAATACTTGATAAACACCAGGCGCGATCCCTGGGAAGTTAAGGGAGTCTAAGTTAGGCGTTGTCACCGGGCCTGGGACAGCTCCTCCTCCGGGCTGTGTCCAGGTAAAAGAAAACTCTCCAATAGCTGGGGTTATCGTTGCTCCCGTTCGGTCTATATATTGCACCTGGGTGATTACGGTGTTTCCACTGGGGTTACAATAAAACTTAGGCACTACGGTGTTTTTGGTGATGAACACAGGGGTAGTGTTTTTGAGTATTGTAGTGCTGGCTGTTGAGATACAGCCCGTCACTGCACTGGTCACTTGCAAGGTGTATCCACCTTCTTGCAATCCGATCTCATCATCATGATCGGGACCAGGGCCATCATTTATCATGTTTCCATTATTCCCAAGGGATGGTGATGAGGCAATCGGATTAGGCGATGCCATCCAAGTGTAATCGAAGTTATTCATTGATACGGCTGGCACTTTCGCTACCGAGGCATCCGTCACATTCACCTGGATCTCCCCTTCTGAGGCTGCGATGCATGAGGTGTTGCTGAAAGGGGTAAGGGTAATTTTTGGGTACATGCTTTTATCCGAAATGGTTATGGTAATTGGCGCAGAGATACAACCATTTCCTGGGCTACCCGTTGCCCGAGTTGCCGTAACAGAATACATAGCCGCTCCTATGCCTGGATAATTTGCAGCAGATGAATCAAGAGATTGAGTAGTACTACCTACTGCCCCAACGCCAGAACGATTCCAATTGAAATTAAAATTTGTAATTGGAAAATTCCCTCCAGAAACAGACTCAGTTACTCCTGTTTTACTGTTGGTGTAGGAAATATCAGTGATCAAAATATTTCCACTTGGATTACAATAAAATTGTGGCGTTACTTTAAAGTTGGTAACAAAAATAGGTGTAAGATTTTTTATGATGGTGGTGTTGGCCGTAACAGCGCAGCCAGTTTGGTTGTTGGTGGCTGTCAACGAATAATCCCCATTCTGCAAAGCAAGAAAGCTACTGGTTCCAACCGGATAAGAAGGTGCAACCACCGGGGTTGTAGAACTAGTACTCATCCAGCCATAATTAAAATTATACGGTGTTGAGGGTGGGATTGTCACGGAGGCATCACTTATGGTCACACCAATTCCTCCTTCAAAAATTCCAGCGCAAGATGTATCACTTGATGGAACAAGTGTGACAACAGGATTGACGTGCTTGTCATTAATATTAATCTGGATCGCTGGCGTTTCACATCCTGCACCGACAATCGGGGCGTCACCGCTCGGTGGCGATTTCCTTCTAGCCACCACATAATAGGTGCCAGCTCCCATGGCCGAGTATTGTCCGACTCCACTTCCCGCCGCCAGAGTTTGTGTGGAAATTACTGTAGGCCCAACGCCATCGCTTAATGGCGTTCCAGTTGTGAATGTCCCTGGCGAGCCACTAAACCAACGAAAGTCAAAATTGTTGCTTACTGTGGGGACCGCTGCGGTGTATGTTAATGTAGATTGGCCTGTGATTGTCCTGTCAATTGCAACCTCTATAACATTGATGCTACCATCTGGATTGCACATGAATTTATCCTGGGTAGTGAAATTTGTAATCGATAGCGCAAATTTGGTGGAACCTACCGTATTGTTGTTTTCTACTTTGCAACCATTTGCAACGTTAGTAGCGCGAATTGTCCAAGTTCCGTCCAGTACCGCATTGAATGGAGTAGAAGTTGTTCCGGGTTGATTGTTCACCGGAACCGGAGTTCCTAATGGATCAAGAATATAATTATAATTTGCCCCGCTCACAAAAGGATTGCCACTGGCCGTAGAGGCCGTAATGGAAATACTTCCTTCACCCACCAAAGGATCACAGGAAGTATTGGGCAAGGATGAGAGACTCATGGTAGGAGAAACGTGCTGGTCTGGGATAACGACTTGAACAACTTGGGTTGGACAACCAACACCAGTGACTGAAGAAGCATTTTTTATTCCTTGCACATAGAAAGTCCTGTCTCCATTTCCTAAGCCAGCCGTAACGCCCATCGGCCAAGTTGGATCTTTCGCTTGGTTTATTAGCTCACCATTTGTGCCTCCTCCTCCAGGGCTAAGATTAATATCAGGAGTACTTAAATCATTATTCTTTGACCAGGTAAAATCAAAATCGGAAACCGGTTCACCTCCTTGAAGAGAAACAGTGGCGCTTCCATTGGTTGAGTTAGAACACATTGTCTCTGGAACAATATTCACATTAAGAACATTAGGTACATTTTGAACATCTGGAATTGTTACCGTTGCATCATTGGCGCAACCAGAAATAGTCTCCATAACAGAAATAGAATATGACTGTGGTTTAAAGCCAGTTATCGGGCCCGCGGTAGTTCCAGACACACCAACAGCTATCGGGCCGATCCAACTTGAAGGATTGGCAACAATATTAGAGATTTCATAATTCTTCGGATTGCCAGTACTGGCAGTATACTTATCATTTGGATCGTCAGCTACAGTTAATTTCACACTCCCATCTGCATTTGTTCCAGGAGTGCAAGATGTGTTTGGATTAATTTGATTAATAGTGATGATTGGAGGAAGCGACAATTCATTAAGTGTAATTTGATTTCCCAGAGGACAGTTTTGGTTTGCTGGAGATTGATCAATTACTTCTATATAATAATCACCCTTTGATAATGCATTCTTCGTTATGCTTAAAGGAGGAGGGGTAATGGTTGTAGCAGTTGGCCCACCTATACTGTTTGCTGGCAATGGGGAATTACCCCTAAATATTTCTATCGTATAGCCTGTTGCACTTACCCCTAACACATCCACTTTTAAAGCTCCATCAAAAGGCGCAATGCATTTTGTTATATTACTTGGGGTAATAGTGATGACAGGAACATTTGCAAAAGGAACATTATCTACATGGTAAGCACCACATCCATTGCCATCGATCACCACTACGGTATAAGCACCAGCATCAACCCCAGCGAGCGGAAGACCAGTTGGAGCTCCCAAGTCTTGACTGGCTGTTACCAGTGGCGTTCCAAATGAAGGTGGATTATTGAAAAAATTAATATTTGTATTTGTCGGAGGAGAGTGATACCATGAATAAGTAGTAGCACCCACATTTCCGCTAACGGAAATTTGAATTCCCCCGCCATTACCACCGCAGAAACCAGCCTGTGTTTTTCCAAGAATGCTAATTTTATTTTGAGAAGTGTTATCCAGAACCTGTTGCGTAAGAGGATTTGATTGACACCCCGTATTATCATCAATCACTAAGGCCGTGAGATAGCCTGGTATCAAATTACCATAACCAGCAGGCACAGCACTTTGATTGGTTAGATTTGTATACGTTCGCTTCGTAAGTGCTCCGGCATTGGGATTGGAAATACTATCCGGCACAGTAGGATAAGAGAGAGTGCTAAAAGCAGAAGTAAATGCATAATAGAGGTCATACTTTGAAGGGGCAGACAAATTTGCTATCGAAAAAGTAACAGAACCATCTGGGGTAGGACTGCAAACCGTTACATTATTTACAATAGACACTGAAAGACTTGGATAAACAACATTATCCTTCACATTATCCGTCTGTGTGCTTGTGCATCCTGTTGAGGTAGTAACCACTTGAACCGTGTAGCTTCCTGAAGCTAGCTGGTTGATAATTCCAGAATTTGCACCAGTCTGGGCGTGAGTTGGATTAGGGAAACCCCCCGTGCCATTATACCACGTATAGTTTATGGGTACACCTACTCCTCCAACGGTTGAAGTGGCGGTTAGCGATCCATTGGGTGTAGCACTACACGATGTCTGATCCGTTTCAGTTACTGTTATCACCGGATAAGTCAGGCTATCTAAAATGGTAACCGATGCCAAATTGGAAATACAATTGTCGTTATTGTTGGTAATACTATTGCCAGCCCCCGCGGTAATTTGCAAGGTATAAGTACCGGCACTCAATGTGTTGATGTTGTCCACAGTTGCACCTGTGGACCAAGCCAGATTGAAGCCGGAATAGGGATTGGAAATTGTTGTTCCCCGGTAAGTGAAAGGAGTTGTTGCATTAACAAAAGCGGTTCCGTTAGGGGATCCACTGCAATTAACATTATCTGTAAAACCAAGAGGTGTGATCAAAGGCAATTGACTGGCATCCTGAATTGCCACTGTACTCGTCCCAGCACAACCCGTAGAGGTAAGGGTAACTTGCACAATATAATCGACAGCCGATCCACCTTGTATGCCTGTTATGTTTGTTGTCGTCAACGTGCCATTAATGAATGATCCTGGTGCACCGACAGTCGTTCCTGAGTACCAACGATACTCATAGGGGCCCGCCTGAGCTACCGAAATAACATCAGCAGAACCATTCGGAGTACCTCCAGAACAGTTGGTAGAATTGGCTAAGCCGGTCGTTATTGTCGGGTAAGTAAGAAGGTTTAATATCTCAGACGTCACCGAGCTTGAAGTACAACCGAGCCGATCGTTGGTGACTGTGGTGGTCACGAATCCTTGATTTTGGTTAATGAGCGCAATTGATACCCCATTTTGAACTACCGGCGAACCCGTTGAGTTTCCTCCATAAAAAATTATAGAATAGGTATCCCCTCCAATAGCATTTGGATCGTTAAGACCGTTGACTGTTGCCGTCCCATCATAATTAGGATTGGGAACGCATTTAGTATTTGGTGTGGTTGGTAAGATAAAGGTTGGCAACACCTTAGCATCGGTCAGCGTCTGTGTTAACGTATTGCTGCAACCAGTCACGCTGTTGTAAACACTTACGGTGTAGTTTGAACCGCCCTGAAGTTGAACCACCGTGGCCGTATTACCGTTGTTCGGGGAATTTGATACCTCACTTCCCACTGCAGTGGTGTTCCCCGTGTACCATTGGTACGCAAAAGTCTCAC
>DAHVFH010000027.1 GCA_027317105.1 Cytophagales bacterium | reverse complement strand
TTTATAGGCTGTTCAAATTTTAGCTGAGGTGTAATCCCCAATTCAGGGATCGGTACTTTAAAACGAAGATTCGAAAAAACACATTGCTCAGAAATTGCCAAAGCAGAAAAGGCAGCCTCAATTCCTCCGCTGGCACCGAGGGTATGTCCCGTAAATGCCTTGGTAGAACTCATTCTAGGATAATTATTTCCAAATATTTTTTTTATGGCTGTACCTTCCGAGAGGTCATTATTCAGCGTTCCGGTGCCATGCAAGTTGACATAGTCAATATCCGCTGGCGACAGTCCGCTCGTTTTCAAAGCAGCGTCCATGGCACCGAAGGAGCCTCGGCCTTCTGGCGAAGAGGCCGTTTGATGGTAAGCATCGTTCGTGTTTCCGTATCCCGACACCTTGCAGATCGAATTTATTTTTTCCTCCGCCACCACTTTATCAGATACCAAAATCAAAAAGCCCGCGCCTTCTCCAAGGTTTAGTCCACTGCGAGTCGCATCATACGGACGGCAGGGCTGCTTGTCTAAAATCATCAGGCTGTTAAAACCATTCAGGGTAAACTTTGTCAACGCATCCGTTCCACCCGCCACAACAACATCCAACATCCCTGCTTTAATTAGTCGCGCTCCAAGAACGATGGAGTTGACGGAGGACGAACAAGCCGTATTCACAGTGGAAACAAATTCATGAATGGAGAGATCATCGGTAATAAGGTCTGTAGAACTCCCACAAGCGTGGTTAACTACGTCCCGCAGTCTTCCTTTGGATGGATCACCAATAAAATCACTAAAAAAGTTTTCACTCTTATCCATTCCTCCTACCGTAGTGGCCGAGATTAGGCCTACTTTCCATTTTTTAAGATCCTGAATATTCGAGTTTTTAACAGCCTCCCTGGCAGCATGCACACCAAGCAGAGCCGTTCGTGAAAATGAGGCCGAAAGATTTAATTTTTTAGCCAGAATTTGATTGGTGATTTTTACCTCACCAACTGGCAGATCACGATGGATAGAATCAAACAAACTCAATGCACCAATCCCCGTAACATCGCCACTCAGGGATTGAAGGCATTCAAACACAGAATTACCAATAGCCGAAATCAATCCCGTGCCGACTACATGCACAGTGGCTTTCAAACCCTAAGGTTTTTGGTTAGCCTTGATGTATTCCGCCATCGTGTTCACCGACTTGAAAATTTTAGGGCCTTCTTGTGGGTCGGCAAGGCGGATACTGTATTGCTGCTGCAGCAGCACAATTAATTCAAGGGCATCAATTGAATCGAGACCAAGTCCATCACCAAATAAAGGCTGATCGTTGACAATATCTTCAGGACGGAGGTGCTTCAGGTTCAAAACCTCGATAATTTGTTTTTTCAGATTTAGGGTCAGTTGTTCCATGAATGATAACGTTCTGAAATTTTTGAAGAAGAAATAGATTTATCAGTCAAATATAAGAAAACATCAGCACGGTCGGCTAGTATATCAATCCAACCGGCAAGGCAAAATTTTGCTTTTTTTCCCACCAACAGCATGTCAACGTAGCTTGAAATCCAGTCTGAGTCAAATTGTGGGGACACAAAAAAAAGGTTTTCGCCCTTTATGCCATGTCGAATACAAATTTCTCCGATCACAATATTGGGCAGTGTATACACAAATAAGGATGGGCTTGCCTGTGTTTTAACGGAGTCCCAAAAACGAAGATCCGTGTCTAAACTTGAGTTGGAGTTGGATAACACGATTGCCAACTCATCGGCTTGGTATTTACCTTGGATGGTACTTAGCAAAAGTTCCGCCGCAATAAAACCCAATTTTGAAAGCCGATCCATTTTATAAAATTTTGGATAGGATATACCTAACTTATCATACGCTTCAGTTAGAAAGTCATTGTCAGGTTTATTTTCCTGTTCAAAGAGCACCACCCCATCTTTCACGATTTTGTTATTACGAATGATGCAGTAAAAGTCGGTCATTTCATTAAGCTGAAATACCCATTCGTTCTTCAAAATCAATAATCTTTGCCAGGCGCTTTAGTTCAGCCGATGGGTTTTTTACAAATGGATTTTTCTCATCCCATACGTAGCCCGCCAGAATGGAACATATCTGTTTTTTCATTAAAGGATCCTGTTTTTTAGAATAAAATATCGTCTCCAATGTGCCATCGTACCAGGCAAGAACGAAAGACCGGAAGGTGTCCACGCCTATTTTCAAGACATCAGAATATTCCATTTGCCAATCCACCGGCAAACCTTTTAGTTTCTTGACAACAAGTTCAGCTGCCAGTTGACTCGACACGGTGGCAAACATAACGCCTGATGAAAAAACGGGATCCAAAAATTCGGTAACGTTACCCGTCAAGACAAAACCTTTCCCGAAAAAATGCTCCGTTTTGGTTGACCAGCCTTCCAATTTCTTTGGCTCAAAAATGTTCTTTGAAGCCCCAAAACGATTTTTTAAATAGGGTAGATTTTCAATCAACGACCTAAATTTAATGTTTAGGTCGCCACGGGTGTTCTCAAAGAAAGCAGGATCGCTTACAAATCCCAAAGACGTGATGCCCGATGAAAATGGGATGATCCACACCCAAACACCGGGTGAATAATTTACAATGATAATGCGATTCGGTTCCTCATGCTTCTCCCGATCGGGATCTTCTACATGGGCAAATATTGCCTTGCGAGGAAGCAAGTTCGATGGTGCGTCTAAATTAAATAACCTGGGGATAACACGACCATAGCCACTGGCATCGATGATAAATTTGGCCTTGATTTTCTCAACCTCACCCTGGCTATCTTTTATCGTAGTAATCGAACTTTCATCTTCAAGGAATTCTATTGCTGTTACTGTAGTCTCAAAATCTATTTGTAAACCCCGCTCGCGTAAAGCATCAGTTAGTGTGGTGTCAAACTCTGCACGAGGAACTTGCCACGTCCACGTCCAGCCCGGAGAAAATTGATCAGAAAAATTGTAGTCCGCAACATTTCCGTTTCTTACAAATTTCGCCCCAAACTTCTCCTGAAATCCCTTCTTTCTTACAACATCCAATAAATCGCAAGCTTCAAATACCTCCATGCAACGGGGCAGTAAGCTTTCGCCAATGACAAAACGCGGAAATTTTTCTTTCTCCACTACGCGAACATGAAAGCCTGCCTTCTCAACAAAAGCAGCGGCAACACTTCCTGCCGGCCCTGCACCTATCACCAGTACATCACACGATTCCATTTTTGTCATATCCTATCGTTAATTCTCTAAAGCCAAAACCAAAGTGGCATTGCATCCCCCAAAACCAGAAGCCGTTTTTAATCCCAATCGAATCGATTTTAACTGACTTTTTTTCAAAATGTTTATCGGTTGTGAAACCCCTAATTTCTCAAACCCGTAAGTAGGAAACAACTGTTGATTTTTCAAACTTATAGCACTCAAAACCGTTTCCACCACACCGGCTGCGCCAAGGGTATGGCCAAAGTTTCCCTTTAAGCTGTGCAAAGGAGTAGCGCTTAAGTTCGAAAGATTAAATGCTTTGGCTTCCATTTCATCATTGTAAACTGTGGCGGTGCCATGACCCGATATAAAATCAACTTCTTCATGGCGAACATGAGCTTCGTCAAGGGCAATTTTTATGGCCATTGCCAATTCCGCTCCGGTCTTTGATGGTCCTGAGATATGGTTGGCATCGTTGCTAATCCCTCCGCCCAAAATGGAAATCTTCTTTTCGATTTCAAATTCTTGCGGCTTTGAGGTTAACAAAACAGCCGAAGCAGCCTCACCCAGGTTAATGCCCGACCGATTAATATCAAATGGTTTACAAGGTTCAGGGCTTGCCGCATTCAAACTTTGAAAACCTGAAATAACAAACTTACTAAGCACATCTGCTCCGAGAACTACGGCATGGTCAAAAACTCCACGCTCGATATACCGTTTGGCAACGATCAAGGCCACATTTCCCGATGTGCACGCATTGGAAACAACGATTGACTTTTCAATGGATAACTCTTTGGCAAGCATGGCTGTCACTGCATGAAGGTGGATTCTAGGATGATCCGGTTGCCCATTCTCTAACACATCAATGTTTCCTTTTGTGGTAGAAAGAATAAATAAAGTACGTTTCGAGGGTAACTTCACTTGCCGCTTTAATTCATTCAACGCATGGAGGGCTACGATTTCGAAACGGGTAAAATGCGCGGTCGGCTTTAAGTCGATAAGATGGGAAACACAAACCTTTTGATCTCCAAAAAAATCGGTCTGCTTTACCCCTGTTGCTCCGGCCATTACTTGCATGAAATTATCCTCCGTTGAAAAACCTAACGGAGAAATAATCGAATCTGCCAGGAGCCAAACTTTCTTCATGCCAATTTCCATTTTTGTTTCCAAGTTTCGAAAAAAGCCGGGTTGGTCAAATGCAACTCAAATGTTTTTATATCCACAAATACTTGAACCGATGAACCGGTGGCCACCAATGATTTATCTTTGGCATCAAAAATTTTATATTCAAAAAGTAACTTGGCGGCAGCGGTATTAACGTGACTTGCCTCAACAATTATTGATCCGCCAAAGCGAAGTGGTTTTTTGTAATCACAATGAACCGATACTACGGGCACAGCAAAACCCCGATGGTAAAAATCCATATACGAAATACCATATTTTTTTCCGAAAGCTTCGCGGCCATCTTCAAAGTATCGCAAATAATGGCCATGCCAAACTATGCCAAGCGGATCGGCTTCATTAAATCGAATGATCACCTCTGTACGCTCCTTTAACATATCCATTTCACTATCCATTCACCAAAATAAAAATTTGCGACAGCCACTGTTTAAACTCAGTAATTTCTCTCCCACTTATCGTAATCAGCGTTAACCTTTTTTAATATATTATAAATTGCCGCTGCCCAAAAATTACGGACTCCGAATCCTGCGGGCTTGCCTACTAAGCGATTGGTGAAAAGCACCTCTTTCGTGCTCATATTGATAAAGGTTACCCAGACGGAGCCTTCTGCTGCTAATTTGTTAAAACTATCGACAACAAAAAGAATCCCGATGCTACTTTGTTCGCCAAAATTGTACGAGGATACAATACGATAAACATCTTCTTTGTTGAGGTGTGAAGTACCCGACTCTTCAAGTGTACCTTTCAAATTGAGCCTTTCATTGTGCGTTAGGGCAATATCGATTGCCTGTTTCACTGCGGATCGATGCAAAGCTTTACTTAAATCGTATTTTGTGGGTTCACTGATCATGAGATCATTCCAGGAAGCTATTAACTTTCGCACGTCATCTTCCGACCCCAACCGCTCGCGATCCCCAATAAATTTAGCCCCTGTGAAGTCTAAGCCTAACCAGGTTATGGGTGTGGAGGCGTTGAAGACATCCTTTGCTTCTTGCGCCATCATTCCATGCGGCCCAAGTACAACAAAGAAAAAGAAAAAAAATTGTCTCATAGTCGTTAGGTACTGGTTTGTATTAATATTTTCATTTCACAAGAACACACTAATTTTCCGGATTGCATGATTTTCCCTTCGATTATTGTGAAATTCATTACTGTGTTGGTTACCGTCACTTTGGTAGCAATAGAAGAAAGCACGTCTGGAATAAAGTTGATTGTTAAATTTTTCACAGCGGCAATAAACCCAATCGGTACAGGCACCTCGTTAATAGCACATTGCTGCCCCACCATGGCTGCTGCAGTTTGCGCAATATTTTCGATCAAACCCGGTTCTGCGAATTTCCCGTTCTCAATAAAAATATTTTCAGGTAATATATGAAACGTAGAAGTGGCAGAAACTGGATCGATCTCCACCAATTGATCAATCATCACCATGGGTGGTCGCTGCGGAATGATATTCGTGATCTGGGTTTCCATTATTTTTTCCAAAAATCATAATAATTAAACCACTGTAAAGGGTACTTCTTAATTTTATTCTCCAGGTCATGGCCATAATAGTTGGCTAACCTTATTGCAAAATCAGGTTTTTTTTCATCTGTATTCCGTGAGATCAAAGGGGAGGCAAAATAATGGTAGTGATGATGAGACTCTTTGAACGCGTAAACTAAGGAAACGGGGACGCTGAAACCAGCAGCCAAAAGAAACGGCCCGAGCGGAAACAGTGCCTCTTCGCCCAACAAGGCCATACTCATCGTTTTGTTGCCCTCCAAAAAACGATCCGCATGCATGCATACCAATTCCTTATTGGCAAGGGCCGCGCCCATTTCATACACATGCGACATATCGGTTTTGACGACAATCACTTTAAATTTTTTCTCTCCTAACCCGCCTAAGTATGCCTTAATTTTTTCATGCTCCCCATCAAACATGACAATATTTATTTTGGTGTTTAGGATATGCAAATGATTTCCTGCAATCTCCCAATTGCCCACGTGAGCACTTAATAAAATTCCACCTTTACCTAAGTCGACCATTTGCGATAGGTATTCCATACCATCAAAATGATAGGTGAACTGATTTTTCATTCCTCCAATGACAACCCACTTATCAATTAAAGTCTGACCGAGCAAGTAGTAATTTTTGTAAATGCTGGTTACCGCCTTGAAATAGCCGTATTGAAGCCTATTTTTAAAATACTTGAAAATCGCTTTTGAAGATCCTTTTGAGAAAACAAAAAAATAAAAGGCCACGAAGCGCAAAAGCAAATAGGCTGCTCCTAAGCCAAATGTTTTGCAAACAAAAACAAAAATGCGATAACCTAGTGGGTTCGTTTTGGATTTACCTTCCCACTTCGCCATGTTAACTTACCTTTTCGGCAAGGCGGCTAGAAATGTAGTCGTAAAAATTTTGAAAGGTAACGATTGCCACAAAATCTTCAGGCTTTACTTTAAATCCAAAATTACCTTCAATAGCCACAACCAAATCAATGTAATCCAGGCTGTCGAGTTCAAGCGTTTCACGAAGATTAGCCTCTGGTACAATTTTCTCCGGTTCTACTTCAAACTCTTCAACCAAAAATTGATTTATTTTTTCAATTACTTCTTTAATGTCCATTTTAATTAATTGTTCCATTTTTTAATAATTAGAGTTGAATTTGTTCCGCCAAAACCAAAGGAATTGGATAAGATAATATCTAGTTTTTTTTCTGTTGCCTTCGTAACAATTGAAAGCTTGGCCGAATCCTCATCAGGCGTTTCAAAATTAATATTTGGCGCAATGAACGAATTTTGCATCATCAACATGGAGTACACAATCTCACTGGCTCCTGCCATCCAACATTCATGACCCGTCATGGATTTGGTGGAACTAATAGGCACTTTCACGCCATTGAAGACATCGTGAATGGCTTTGGCTTCACTGGCGTCACCTGCCGGGGTTGATGTTGCATGGGCATTGATGTAGTCAATATCAGAGATCTTCAGGCCCGAGCTCTTTATTGCCAAGCTTAGGGAACGGGCAGGCCCCTGCACACTGGGGTTTGAAATATGTTCGCCATTTGAGGAAAACCCGTAACCAATTACCTCGGCTAAAATAGTTGCTCCTCTTTTTTTGGCGAATTCCAAACTTTCAATAATAATAGTAGCAGCACCGCCACTAGGCACCAGTCCATCCCGACTTTTGTCGAAGGGGCGAGAAGCTAAATGCGGATTGTCCTCTCGCACCGAGAATGCGCCCAAGGCATCAAAATTACCCATCGAATAAATATTAGTCTCCTGAGCTCCTCCACAGATCACGCAATCTTGCATACCATTTCTGATAAACATGGCACCAATCCCAATGGCATGCGAACCGGAAGCACACGCTGCACTCACTGTAAAGTTTATGCCTTTCAATTTAAAAATAGTGGCCAGGTTCATGTTCACGGTAGAATTGAGAGCCTGAAATACAGAGCCCGAACCGACCAACATGGTATCCTTTTTTTGCCTGATAATATCCGTAGCCTCAATGACGGGCTGAG
Source organism: Cytophagales bacterium (assembly GCA_027317105.1). Taxonomy (GTDB): domain Bacteria; phylum Bacteroidota; class Bacteroidia; order Cytophagales; family Cyclobacteriaceae; genus ELB16-189. The sequence goes on along the minus strand of DAHVFH010000027.1, from coordinate 28,817 downwards.
CCGAACTATCGTTACCAAAAATAATTCCAAGTTCGTGATGGTCAATGAAATCTTGGTCGAGTGAGGCTGATGCCAATGCCTGAGCCGTACTCATATAAGCATATTCTCCTTGTTCAGGGAGCATTACACGGGCACGCCTGTCGAGTATTCCCTTCAAAACAGGTTTTTCAACGTATCCGGTAAGTCCTGATCGGTATCCCATATCCTTGCGTTTAGGATCCAAAATAATACCCGATGTTCCATTAAATAGGGATTCCCTCACTTCTTGAATGTTTTTTCCAATGCAACTATAAATACCCAAGCCCGTAATTACAACCCTATTCATAATGGAAAATCTCTTGCCATAATGGCCTTATTCGTTAAAAGGTTTAGCGGTGATTGGGTAAATATAGCGTATTATCAAATTCTTGCAAAAGCGGGTTACAGGAAAGCCCTTATTACTATTTTGATTTCCGAAATGTCGCCCTAAGAGTAAAGGCCACCATTAATGGAAAGCACAGAAGCAGTAATGTAAGAGGCCTCTGGGGAAGCTAAAAAACCGATGGCATCTGCTACTTCCTTGGGCTGGCCAAACCGCTGCATCGGGATAAGCTTTTTAAGCTCCGCTTCATTGAGGTCTTGCGTCATATCGGTACTTATAAATCCTGGGGCAACTGCATTTACGGTTACCCCTCGCCTGGCCACTTCTTGAGCCAGCGCTTTCGTTGCACCGATTACTCCAGCCTTCGCAGCCGAATAGTTGGCTTGGCCAGGCATACCCTTGATGCCCGAAAGAGAAACCACATTAACAATACGCCCGTATCGATTGGCCAACATACCCATTACCAAAAGACGCGTCACGTAATAAAAGGCATCTAAGCTTGAGCCCATCACATTCTTCCATTGCTCCTCCGTCATCCACATTAATAAGGCATCTTCACGAACCCCTGCATTGTTTACTAATACCTCAACCGTATCTTCCTTGTTATTTTCAATCCAACCACCCAACAGACTATCCACCTGCGCTTTGTTCGACACGTCAAACTTCATCAACTGACCCGACACATTTTTCTCCTTTACTAATCTTAACGTCTCGTTTGCCTCAAGGTCGTTACTCTTATAATTGATCAATATATGGTAACCCATATCGGCCAGTTTGAGACAAACTGCCCGGCCTATGCCTCGTGATCCACCGGTAACTAATGCGTATTTCATTTTATTATCTTCAGTAAAAAACCATTTTATTGAGGCGCTATTTCAAAATTCACATGATTGGCTTCGATCCCAAGCTTAAAAGATATTCTTTCATTCTTTTTTGCTCTTGATACCTTGGTCTATCTTCCAGAATTGGGCCACAAAATTCCCGAACCTCTTCGTGCATCTTTCTGGTGAAGGAAGACAATCGCGACTGGCATTTAAGATAGTCAATCGCTTGCATCAAGGCAATCGCCTGAATGGCCAACACTTCAAAGCTATTATCAATTACACGTCTCGTTAGAAATGCCGCGTTGCATCCCATACTCACAATATCCTGGTTGTCATTGTTATTAGAGATACTGTGCAAATACATGGGGAAGGCAAGCGTCTGGTTTTCAGCCGTAGTAGAAGTAGCCGTAAACTGCATTCCCTGTAAACCAAAATTGAAACCCAATTTACCCATATTAAGGAAAGGCGGAAGTTTTTGGTTTAACCTGTCATTGAGTAAATAGTTCAACTGCCGTTCCGAAAGCATGCAGAGTTTTGTGATAACGATCTTCAACTTATCCATCGCTAGCGACACATAATCTCCGTGAAAATTTCCGCCATGGTGTACATTTTCACCGTGATGATCAATCACTGGATTGTCACTGGCAGAATTTACTTCATCTTCCAATACTTTGGTCACTTCCTCTACGGTATCGAATACCGGGCCCAGAATCTGAGGAATACAACGAAGCGAGTAATACTCCTGAACCTTATCCGTAAATACAGCTTCTTCAATCTTTCCATTATACAAATGATCGGGCCGCTTTCGAACCAATTTACTGTCGCCTAACAAATGACGCATGGTTTTAGCAATAAGAGCTTGCCCTTCATGCTGTTTGGCAGCGTTTAGTTCAGAAGAAAAATGATCGTCAAAGGATTTCATCAACTCGTTTGTAATCGAGGACAAAATAATAGAACAATTCAAAAGTTTGCGGGCATAAATAATATTCACCATGCCCACACCCGTCATGGCCGAAGTGCCGTTCATCACCGCCAACCCCTCTCGGATATGAACAGAGACTGGCGAAAAGCTCTTTTCTTCAAACACTTTCTTAGTCGGTTTCCACTCGCCATTTATTTTCATTTCACCTTCGCCAATCAAGTTCAGTGCGAGGTGGGCCAACTGCACCAAGTCACCGCTGGCGCCTACACCTCCTTTTTCGAAAATGCAAGGAATAACATTTTCATTAATAAGTTCTTTGAGTAAACCCACTACCGAAGGATGCACCCCCGAAGTGGCTTTCATAAAGCTGTTCAATCGAGCCACCATTGTGGCCTTAGCAAGTTCATCCGTGAACAAAGCACCTGCACCGGAACAATGACTCCTAATCAGGTTATATTGCAATTGAAGCTGGTCTTCCTCTGAAATCTTATACTGCGCCATGGGGCCCAGCCCAGTGTTGATGCCGTAGATAATTTTGTTCTGAGAATAGGTTTTTAAGAAATCAAAATTCCGCTTCACTTCAGCCAGTGCGGTTTCCTCCAACTGTATTTTTGTCCCTTGAAAAATTACCTTTTCAAAATCGTTCGCGGTAAGTCTGTCACTTCCTAAAGTAATCATAAATGAGCGTTTATTTAGATTTTGAATTGGTAAAGGTGGTAGTAATTCGCAATAAAAAAGATTCTTTGCCGCACAATTTAAATGATCGCAATCATTATTTTGCATCGCTAAATAAGATTTTGCATGAAAATCACTCTTCTTCTAATTTTAGTTGCCTTCACCTTCCGTGCGGGGGCGCAACAATTCTACAACGAAAAAGTTACTTATCAACTTAAAATTGAAAAGTACAAGCGCATGAAGAACACGGGGATTGTAATGATTGTAGCTGGCACCGTGGCCATGGTAGTGGGTATCTCAGACATTGGCAGTGCCACCTACACCACTAACCCAAGCACAGGACAAACGACAACATCAGACCCCAAGGCTATAACAGGTGCACTGCTTACTGTGGCGGGCCTTGGACTTTTGGGCGGAGGCATTCCATTAACCATTATTGGTGCTCACACTTCAAAAAAATACCAGCGCAAATTTGATGCACTGGTGCTTCATCTTAAATTTAATCCGCAACATCAAGGTCTGGCGCTTTCGTATAAGTTCTGAAAATTCATTGCTTTGCCTTAAGTAGGGTATGTTTTGGGGTTAATTAATCAAAATTTGTATCAACAAGAAAGCTCTTAAATGCCGCCTCAAGCCAGAAGACCCAAAGCCAAACCTAACTCAACTAAAGAAAACATTCGGGTTTTGCTTTACTAATTTTTCCGCGAACATCTGGAACTGCACCAACTAACGGCTATAATGAGTTAATTCTTCCTTTTTAAATACCGACAAGATCTATAAAAAAGCTTTGTCCCAATCTTTCCAAACAGATTCGTATCCACAGCTTGAAATAATTTTAGCAAACTCATCTGCGCTGCGCTCATCGGAAATTTCAAATTGCTCCAGCGATCCGGGTTCTACCGCATAGCCACCAGGATTTGTCTTTGAACCTGCACTCATGCTGGTGACACCCAACCTGATAATGTTATTTCGGAATATCTCCGACTCGCGTGTGGAGATGGATAACTCCACGTCTTCATTCAACAACCGGTAAGCGCAAATCAGCTGTACCAGTTCTTTTTCGCTTATGCCATCGTCATGTGTTAGGATTCCTTCAGCCGGTCGGATGCGCGGAAACGAAATTGAATATTTTGTTTGCCAGTATTTTTTTTGTAGATAGCCTAAATGAAGCGCGCAAAAGAAGGAATCGGTGCGCCAGTCTTCAAGGCCCAACAACACACCCAATCCTATTTTATGAATTGAAGCCTTACCAATCCTGTCGGGTGTATCGAGGCGATAATAGAAATTTGATTTTTTCCCTTTCGGATGACACGCACTATATTTCTGTTGATTGTATGTTTCTTGGTACACAAGCACGGAATACACTCCGGCATTACCCAACGTTTCGTATTCATGTTGTTCAAGCGGCTGAACTTCGATTGAAATATTGGCAAAGTGCGGTTTGATAATTTCAATGGCCTTCTTAAAGTAATCGACATGCACTGTGTGATTCGCTTCGCCTGTTACCAGCAGGATGTGACTGAACCCATGCCGCTTTATTTCGGTTACCTCCGTTAAAATTTCTGACGGAGAAAGCGTTCTGCGTTTCAATTTATTTTCGAAACTAAAACCACAGTAGGTGCAGATGTTGTTGCATTCGTTGCTTAAATACATCGGCGAAAAAAGTTGTATTGTTTTGCCGAAACGCTTCTGCGTAGCCTGGCGACTGCGTTGGGCCATCTCTTCGACATACGGTGCAGCGGCCGGTGAAATCAAAGCCTTAAAATCTTCCAACGTCCTTCGATCAGAAGAAAGCGCTGCCTCCACTTCGCGATGTGATTTGTCGTTGATGGATTCCCTGACATCATCCCAGTTTTGAAGATCAAATATTTTTTTAAAGCTCATTCTTTATCTTGGATTTATTCCAAAAATGCGGTAAGCGGACTACTAGCTGCGGCAATTTTTACGTGCGTTGCTAATCGGGATTCATAGGCTATTCTTCCTGCTTCCACAGCCATTTTAAATGCACGAGCCATAGCAACAGGATCGCCCGCAACAGCGATGGCCGTATTGACCAGCACGGCATCGGCACCGATTTCCATAGCCCTTGCAGCCTCAGAGGGCGCACCAATTCCTGCATCGATGATCACAGGCACATGGCTTTGTTCGACAATGATTTCTAAAAAATATAAAGTCTTTAGTCCTTTATTGCTGCCTATGGGGGAGCCAAGTGGCATCACCGCTGCAGTGCCGGCCTCCTCCAATCGCTTGCACAAAACAGGGTCGGCATGTATATAGGGCAACACCACAAAGCCAAGTTTGGCAAGCTCTTCCGTAGCCTTTAATGTTTCAATGGGATCTGGCATTAAATATTTTGGATCAGGATGAATCTCCAGTTTCAACCAGTTTGTCTCCAGTGCTTCGCGCGACAATTGTGCGGCAAACACTGCTTCTTTCGCATTGCGCGCGCCTGAAGTATTTGGCAATAAATTTATATGATCTTGTTGCAGGTGCGACAAAAAAAGATCGGTGTCAGTTTCAAAATCAACTCGTTTTAAGGCTACCGTTACCAGTTCGGAGCCCGATGCCAAAACGGCTTCTTTCATTTGTTTTGCTGAACCGAATTTTCCGGTTCCCAAAAACAAGCGAGACTGAAATTCCTTCTCAGCGATGATTAATTTTTTCATACAGCAATGAATTAAATCGGTGTATCTGTTCTTTTTTGTTCGAGTGATTGGTGATTGCCCCGGAAACAGCTACGCCATAAATTCCGACACTCACAAGGGCTGCTACATCATCGGGTACTATTCCTCCAATGGCATAAACAGGAATCACTTTTTGTTTTTGTTTTGACAGTTCATAGGCGATTTGTTGATAACCTTCTATACCCAAAACCGGACTAAGTTTTTCTTTGGTTGACGTGAACCGAAATGGGCCCAACCCAATGTAATCGCATCCCTCTTGTATGCGCGTCATCACATCGCCTAACGTATTGGCCGTGCCTCCAATTATTTTATTTCGCCCTAAGATGTCCCTGGCTAGTGCGACAGGCATGTCCTGTAAGCCGAGATGAAGACCATCGGAATCAATTTGTTTAGCGACTTCTACATCATCGTTAACGATAAGCGTTGCCGCGTAAGAAGCGCATATTATTTTGGTGCCTTCTCCTAATTTAATAAGCTCTTGACGTTCGCTATATTTGAAACGCAACTGAATCCATTCGCAGCCAGCATCAAGTGCGCGCTTAATATTTTCCTGTTGTTCATTCAGAGTAGAACCTTGAGATACATATTGAAGTCTGCTATACATAATGAATTCCTAATAACGAGGGATGGCTGGATAAAAACTGTTCAACATACTTTTTCGCATTACGAGATGACTTAATGATATCATTGCCCAATGCCAGGTTAGCAGCAATAGCCGAAGATAGAACGCAGCCGGAGCCGTGCTTGGGAAACACAGTCTTGTTAATGACTTCGATCTTTTCAATTTTATCCTTCATAAATAAATAATCTACTCCTGGCTCTTGCGGATTGTGCCCACCTTTCAATAACACGTTGCAATATTTTGACAACGCGGTTGCTCCTTTTACGGGATCATCAATCCCTCTCAGAAATTTCATTTCCTCTGTGTTGGGCGTGATCAGGAATATAGTTTTGAGCAGCGAGAATAACTTTTCGTGATTAAAGTTTTTATGAAACTCAAACCCTGCGCTTGCTTGTATAATGGGGTCCCATATGAGCAAACATTTACCATCAGCCAACTGACAATTTGATAGTATCGTTTCGAGTGTTTCTAAATTTTGAACCAATCCGATCTTCACTACTGAAAATTCAAATCTTCTTTTCAGTATCAAGATTTGTTTTACGATCTCTTCTGTATCCATCCATTTCACGCCATCAAACTCGGCATCGTTTTGATACGTCAAGGAAGTCACAGCGGCCATTCCGTAAACTCCATTGCCCTCAAGAGTTTTTATGTCGGCAAGAATACCGGCTCCTCCGCTGGGGTCAAATCCGGCTATGCTCAACACATATTTTCTGCCTTCTTCCATTGCTGTTGGATCCGTTTAAATTGCTCCACCGGGTTCTTTGCATGCCACAAGGCTCCCAGCAAGGCTATTCCGGAAAAACCAAGATTTCTTACCTCCTCGATTTTGTTTACATCTATTCCACCAAGGGCAATAATTTTTACGTTTCTATTCATCGTCAGTTTAAAATCATTCGAAATGACTGAAGGGTAGCCTTGTTTTGAAATGCTATTAAAAACCGGCCCGAAAAAACAGTAATCAAAACAATCGGATAAATCGTAATACTCATTTATTTGATGAATAGAAGTAGACAATGTTATGCCTTCGTCCCTTTGTTCTTTAAATGCAGTTTCATCGGTTTTACTCCTCCTATCTTCCACATAATGTATGCGCTTAAGACTGTACCTCTCAATCAAATAATGGTGCTGGTGTAACGCGATCTTCGAATAATATTTAGGGGCAATTTGTTTAAGTAAGTCTTCGATTTCGTTTACTACCTGATCAGGTTTCCGCAAATGCAATACCTCTAGGCCCTCATCGAACAATTGGTTGATGAGAAGGTGTTCATTTGGTATCGATACAGGATTTGTGATCACCGCTACCATCTTACAAATAAACTTCGCTGCCTTTTTCGATGAACTCTTTCGATTTTTGTTCCATCCCTTTTTTCAGGACATTCTCTTCTTCCACACCTTGCTTTTCGGCAAAGTCGCGAACCTCTTGCGTGATTTTCATAGAGCAGAAATGCGGTCCACACATAGAGCAGAAGTGAGCAATCTTAGCGCCCTCGGCTGGCAGCGTCTCATCGTGAAATTCGCGCGCTGTTACCGGATCAAGAGAAAGATTAAACTGGTCTTCCCAGCGAAACTCAAAGCGTGCTTTGCTCAAGGCATTGTCTCGGTACTGAGCACCCGGATGTCCTTTTGCGAGATCGGCAGCATGAGCTGCAATTTTGTAGGCGATCACTCCGTCTTTAACATCTTTTTTATTTGGCAACCCTAAATGTTCTTTTGGTGTAACATAACACAACATGGCAGTGCCAAACCAACCAATCATGGCAGCACCTATCGCAGAAGTAATGTGATCATATCCGGGAGCAATGTCGGTAGTGAGCGGGCCAAGTGTATAAAACGGGGCCTCATGACATTCCTCCAATTGTTTTTCCATGTTCTCTTTTATCATGTGCATAGGTACGTGGCCCGGCCCCTCTATCATCGTTTGCACATCGTGCTTCCACGCAACTTTTGTTAACTCACCAAGCGTTTCCAACTCGGCAAATTGTGCAGCATCATTGGCATCGGCAATACAGCCGGGACGCAATCCATCGCCTAACGAAAAGGAAACATCGTAAGCTTTCATGATCTCACAGATCTCTTCGAAGTGTGTGTATAAAAAACTTTCTTTGTGATGCGCCAGGCACCACTTCGCCATAATGCTGCCACCGCGCGACACGATTCCGGTAATACGTTTTGCGGTTAACGGAATGTAGCGCAGTAAGACGCCAGCGTGGATGGTGAAATAGTCAACACCCTGCTCCGCTTGTTCAATCAGCGTGTCACGAAAAATTTCCCAAGTCAGGTTCTCCGCCTTACCGTTCACTTTTTCAAGCGCCTGATAAATCGGAACCGTGCCTACCGGCACGGGACAGTTGCGAATAATCCATTCACGTGTTTCGTGAATGTTTTTGCCTGTTGAAAGATCCATCAATGTATCTCCGCCCCATCCGCAACTCCATACCGCTTTCCCTACTTCTTCTTCAATACTTGAGGACACGGCAGAGTTACCAATGTTGGTATTGATTTTGACCAAAAAATTTCTACCGATAATCATCGGCTCGCTCTCCGGGTGATTGATGTTGGCGGGAATGATGGCGCGGCCAACCGCTACTTCATCGCGAACAAACTCCGGAGTGATCAATCCTTTAGGTGTATTGGCACCATAACTATGGCCAGCATGTTGTTGTGTTAATAACGCGTGTTGACTATTAAGCTGTTCTTTGAGGTAATCGGTTTTTTGATTTTCGCGAATGGCGATGTATTCCATTTCAGGAGTGACGATGCCTCGCTTCGCATAATGCATCTGTGATACATTTTTCCCAGGCTTCGCCTTCCAGGGTTTTTTCAAATGTTCAAAGCGCAGTCCATCAAGACTTTTATCCACCAACCGCTGGCGACAATAGTCAGAGGTGAAATCAGGTAGTTGTTCCACATCTCCCCGTTTCGAAATCCATTCTTCGCGTAGGCGCGGCAATCCTTTTTTTAAATCAACCGTAATGTTTGGGTCAGTATAAGGGCCGCTTGTGTCGTACACCGTAACCGGAAAATTTTCCTCTGTCTTCCCATTAGCCAGTTTGGAAGGAGAGAGTGATATCTCTCGCATCGCCACTTTGATGTTATTCAGCTTACCGGGCACATACACTTTCTTTGATCCCGAGAGGGGTCCTGTTAAGATAGTTTCTGTTGCTGGAGTTTTATCTTTTGCGCTCATCGAAATAATTTTAAGAAGGTTAGTGGTTGAGGAAGCTTGTCAGCCGCCTTGTGCTGCTTTGATGATCAGGACAGCATCATTTGGTTTGATGAAATGATTTTGCCAATTGATTTTCGGGATGACCATACTATTCACGGCAATGGCGATGCCTTTTTGTTTTTCAGGCATAACCAGATCGAGCAATTGTTGAACAGAGCACTGATCAGGAAAAATAGTAGCCTGGTTATTAAGTTTAATTTCCATTCCTGTGTTGATTTTTGAAACTTCAGGAATGCGCCAGAAAGGGCGAACTATTTCCTCCGGCAGCATTACCTGCATCAGGTTTGAGGGTATAATCTCAGCCAAATAGAGGCACCCCTAAAGTTGTTTACAAATATAGGCTATTTTTGAAATATCAAGAATGAAAATATCGGGCTCAGGGCTGACGCATCTAAATAAGTAGTATGAAGTGCAAGTTCGCGATATTCATTGTCCCAGCCAGCTTTAAGGTTAATGGAAAAAATCATGACAGCGCAGGTGGGCACAACAATAGCAGCCAGTGGACTGCACGCTTGCCGACTGAAGAAGGAAGTAAGCCTGGTGTGGAACATTCCAGCCTTTACCAAAGCCTCCGCTTTCACTTTCGTTTTGGCGGATAGGCCTGCTGGCAGACTTTTCTCTTGAGGATTGACCTGGTCAAGATTTGAACCTGTTTTTGCATGTTGTTCGTTCTTGTCAATTAGGGTTGAAAATTGATTTTTCCTAGCACCGGAATCACGGAAGTTCATTTGATGAACTGCTTGACATTCAGGTGCTGTCGGTGGTATTTGGTGACATAATTTCCCCCTTACAAATCTCAAAAAAAATTGAATGCTTTGGTGGGTCTTTAAACACAAAAAGCCAGAATCCTTACGAATTCACGGCTTTTGTATTTGTAAGAGTGTGGAGCTGCAGGGAATCGAACCCTGGTCCAGAGAAGACGAACGTGTACGTTCTACATGCTTAGCTCATTTTTATTGTCGGGAGTGGCAAGGCTATGAGCAGCCTAAACTTTTCCGTAGTTGCTGTTGTCTCGACATCGCTGCGCAACACAGCGAGGCCCAGTTGTTGCTGTCGACACCGCTTGTCCGGCACCGCTCAACCGAGCACCGGGCGATGATGGCTTCCTCCGATCTTATCAGTGGATAAGCTTGTCTAACCTTGGGTCAGATTAAGCAGCCATGGCGTAAGTATTCTCGCCACGTAGATTGTAGGACTATCTTTCAAGGCTCTCATCCCATGAGCCTGCATGCTGGCATACACCCCCGAACATCCTGTCAAAACCGGTCAGCCCCAGTTTTTTTTATTCAAAGTTTCAAATTCAAGATTCAAAATTTAAGTCCCATCAATTTGGAATTTTTAAATATTGAATGTTGAATTTAAGAAGGACGCTAGCGAAGTGCGGCCTGCCACAATAAATTCAAATCAAAGAACATATTTCAAAATCCACCTACGCTAAGGCTTTGGATACAGAAGAGAGACAAATGTAAAGGTTTTTTGGTTCCAAAATGGGATTCAAAATTTCAAATCCATGATTCAAAATCATAGTTTAAAAGATCTCAACAATTTTGAACTTGGAATCTTGAATATAAATTTCAGACTTTTTCAATCACTAAATAATCTTTCTTAGATACGGACTGTCGCGCTAGAAGTTCGGCCAAAAAGCCGGTGAGGAAAAGCTGCACGCCAATAATTAAAGCAACCAACGCCAAATAGAAAATAGGCTGCTCGGCAATTTCCCGCTTTAGTGGAATTTTTGAGATGAAAACTGAATCCAATTTTTCCCAAAGGATCATAACCGTTAAAAAGAAGCCAAAAAGAAAAGATAAAATGCCCATGGTGCCAAAAAAATGCATAGGTCGTTTTGAGAATTTTCCCACAAACATCAGCGTAAGCAAATCTAAAAACCCGCTGATCAAACGCTGCCACCCGAATTTGCTATGGCCGTATTTCCGCTCGCGATGTTCTACTACCTTTTCACCGATTTTGGTAAACCCCGCCCACTTTGACAGTACGGGCATAAACCGATGCATATCGCCATACACCGAAATGCTTTTCACCACCCGTGCATCATAGGCCTTCAGTCCACAGTTGAAGTCGTGAAGATTAATCCCAGACATTTTTCGAGTGATGTAATTAAAAAACTTAGACGGAAGCGTTTTTGAGATCGGATCATGGCGCTTCTTTTTCCAGCCGCTTATTAAATGAAATTTCTGCTCTTTGATCAGTTTGTAGAGTTCGGGTATTTCGTCAGGGCTGTCTTGAAGATCAGCATCCATGGTAATTACTACATCGCCTTGCGCGACCTTGAAGCCTGTTTGTAGTGCGGCCGATTTGCCAAAATTGCGATTGAACTTCAGTCCCTGAATAGAAGGATTTGATTCGCTGGCTTTCTTGATTTCTGCCCAGGTGTCATCGGTGCTGCCGTCATCAATATAAATTACTTCATAAGAAAAGCCGTGCGTTTGCATCACACGGCTAATCCATTGGGTCAGTTCAGGAATAGATTGTTCTTCGTCCTTGGCAGGAATAATCAGCGAAATGTCCATCAATCGTTACATCATTTCCACGGGCTGATTTTTCTTCACAAAAATGGAAGTGATCAATGCCATTACTGCAGAGAATACCGCTATCCATATATATCCTTTAAGTTGGCCCAGAAGCGTAAACCGATCCGCTGTGTCTGCTCTCGCCTTTTCCAAGGCTTCGTCCATCTTATCTTCTGGCATACCAAATTTCTCCATCATGGCTCTGGCGTTATCCACAGACGCATCAATCAATTTTTGAGGAAGCTCCGGGTCAATAACGTGATAAAGTAATAAGCCAAAAAGGGTACTAATTAATCCCGATAAAGCAAGAATAAAAAAACCGTGTTGGAATGCTTTCCCGTAGGGCATAAAACCGCCTATCGAATTTCGATAATCGATTCCAGCATAAACCGTGATACCCATGTAGATCAACAATGAAATAAATAAGAATTTCAGTTGAACCATTAAAGTGTAATCAACAATATAAAGAACAATGGTTAAGGCAATACTTATACCTGCCATGATAACCGCCCAACGAATGGCGTGCTCAGTTAGGGTTTGTGTAGTAGTCTCTTCCATATTATTCAGGGGTTTTAGGTGTCCGTCTTACGATTACTGAAAATACTATTGCCAAAAATAGCCCGATAATCAAACTTTTCAAAAAGTAATCGCTGGCCATATCAAATGGCGAAGTGAGGGGCAACTTGGCCAGTTGCTGATTGTATGCCTCAATACCTACGCTTTTAATAATCTCGTCTTTGTACCCCTGCATTTGTTTTTCAAGTTTTTCAATATAGGAAGGCACAAATTGTGAATTCCAGGTTGCAAGCGCTAATGTAAATAAGGCCCCGATTATACCCGATACAATGATAACTACATAACTGCCAACCATTCCCTGCCAGAAATACAATATCCCTTCTTGAAAGTAATCACGTACTTCTCGTAAACTAAAAAAGATAAAAACGGAGAAAATGATAATCCGAAAATCAAGGACAATGGGCAACAAAAAAGGGTGGCGGCCCATAAAATAAAGCACCGTAATGGCAATCGATCCTGTTAGCCCACCCAGCAGACCGTAGCGAAAGGGGATTTTAAATAAGGGATTATTCAACATGGCTAATAAACTTCATCGTGCGAACCAATGTCTGCAAAAACTACTTTAATATCTGAGGAGAAGTAAAAGATTACCCGAACATTGTATTCAATGGAAAAACTCCAGTAACCCTCAAGGTCTCCAGAAAGTTTATGCGTTTTTAGCGAAGAATGAAATGGATTTTGAGTGAACAACTCTATTTTCTGAAAAAACTTCTTTTCAAAGGTTTTATTTCCGATCAATCTTTTTTTTAAGGCTTTGGTGAAATGATTGGAGTAGGATAAGTTAATCATTTAAGCCCCAGCTGTTTCTTCAAAAAATTGATGTCGGATGAGAATTTTAATTTGCCCGCCTTCTCTTCGGCTTTTGCCTCCTTCAAGCTTTTTAAAAATCCTTTTCGGGCTTTTTCTATTCTTGCCCTTTGGATAATCGACTCCAACTCATGAATTTGATCCTCATCCAATTTCCTTACTTCGTCAACTAGCTTAGCAAATGTAACCATTAATCAAAGGTACAAAACCTTTGTGTTTTTCAAATATCCGACTTCTTCAATCGCCTGTAGGCAAAATAGTTGAATAAGAAAGTCCAGACAAGCGCAATCAGCACCGCGCTGATAGCCACATAATCCTGAATCTGTTGTAGGGCATACCTTGCAAAAGGAAGCGCGACCAGATTACTAATAGACTGCATGGGGAAAAAATCTTTAAGGCCAACTGCCACATCCGGAATATTCACCTTGATGATTGCCTCGATCATGTGCGAAAGCAGCAATAAAATTATGGTGAGTCCGGAGCGTTGCACAAAAATACCGAGCATCAGCGCATAAGAAAGAAAGGCGAAAATTTCTAGGAAGTAAGCCGGGAAAAATTCGAGGTCAGAAAAGACATCGGCTAATTCAATCTGAGGTGAGTAAATCAAGCCGGTAATCAAAGCAATGACGAAGACCATTGCGACACTCATCAGACTGAGCAGGACGTTGGTTAGTATCTTCGACTGCAAAAACTCCCAACGGCTCATCCCATCAATAATGTTCTGGCGAATGGTACGATATTGGTATTCATTGGTAATCGAAATCACTACCATAATGGCCAACACAATTTTGAACAGCCCACTGATAAAAACCAAATTCTGCCAAACATCCGGAAAATGATACAGCGGGATTCGGTTGATGTTAATGTTAGCACCAAATTCAGCTCCTTTACTGGCCAGCCATTTTAAAAACTCCATGCCACTTGCCGTAACAAAGGCGAGGGTAAAAAAATAAAGCCCGCACACCACCCAAAAGGTACGGTAGCTGGTCAGTTTCTTTAAATCAATTTTTAATAAGTGAAGCATGGCCTTTGTGCGATGTCTTGTGTCTAATATCTTGTGTCTAAAGTCCCGTCTCTTGCGTCTCTTGAAGGATTTCCAAAAACTGTTTCTCCAAACTCTTTTTTTGCGTCAATATTTGTGAAGCCACAATGCCTTTCTCCAAAAGAAATTTGTTCAGGTCCACACTGTGAAAACCTTCGCGCATGCGAACCTGGTATTTTCCGCCTTCCAATTTTACCGATAGTGAACCCCGGAACTCATGTAAAATATGGCTAAGGTCATCATGAAACGCAACTACTTCAACCGTCTCCTCACCTTTGCCTACATCATCAACTGGTCCTGTATGCATTAAGGTTCCTTTTCTTAAAACCGCAAAATGAGTGCACACTTTTTGTACTTCGTCCAGCAAATGGCTCGCGAGAATAATAGTCTTTCCATCGGCAGCGATGCGCTTAATGATTTCGCGAATCTCGGCAATGCCCATCGGATCAAGACCGTTGGTGGGCTCATCCAAAATCAAAATGATCGGATCACTAACCAAGGCCGAGGCAATGGCTAATCGTTGTTTCATCCCTAGCGAATAAGTCCTGTAATTGTGATCTTTCCGCTGTGTCAGTTCCACCAATTCCAGCACTTTTGGAATGTTTGCCGGGTCGGCCCCTTTGATCATCGCATTTAGTTCGAGGTTCTTTTGTCCACTGAGGTAAGGATAAAAGATCGGGTGCTCTAACACTGCGCCTATCTTTTTTCGTGTGAGATGCGAGGCGGGTTCGCCAAACCAGGTAAAGCTTCCCGAGGTGGGGTTGGTGACGCCCATCAACATGCCTAAGGTAGTGGTCTTCCCGCTTCCATTAGGGCCGAGCATACCAAACACCTGCCCTCGCTTTACCTCGAGGTCAAGCCGGTTGACTGCGCAGAGTTTTCCGAAATATTTGGTGAGCTTGTCGGTAGATAAAACAGTTTCCAAGTTGAAATTTTTAAATGGTGATCAATCAATTTCTACTCCGTGCTCCTTCTTTTTATCCTTCTTCTTGTCGTCACCACCCATAAAGTCTTTCACGCGTTGGCCAATATCTGTGCTTTGGTCTAACGCGCTAAAAAGAGAAGTTGCTTTATCCAATGCCACTCTTCCTAAAATATCCAGCACATACAAATTGGTGGAGTCGCTGGCTAGAATTACCGTGCCTTTCACCTGTCCGTCCTTTTGCCTTATCAAGACATCAAAATTCTTACCCATAAAACGGCTGGCCATCATCTCTTCATACGCCTCGGACTGGTACCCGTTTTTTAATGACTTATATTCTGTATCGGCAAAATTGTTTTTCGGTTTGTCAATCATCAAAAACTTCATCTTTTCAATGTCTTTAATCAAGGCATCAAAATCCTTATCATCTTTCTGGTTGAGCATCCGCAAGGTATTTTTGTAAAAATACAATGACAATCCTTCGTATTTTTTATCAAGCGCATCGGTAGTTTTCGTCTGTGCAAACACCATGGCTGGTGTGGCAAAGAGCAGTAGTGCAAGTAAAGATTTCATCAGATGGTAAATAAGGTTGAGAAGGGAACACAAGCTGCAGGCTTAACGCGAGCAGCTTGTGTTGGGTTACAAAAATCAATTCTTTTTGCCCTTGTTGTCTTTGATTTTTTCCAGGTTTTGAAGACCTTCGATGTTCATCTTCTTACCAATGCTGGAAATTTTCTTTAAGTCAATCTCACCAAACAAACTCAGCATCATAAATTCATCATTGCCGCCCATCACCATCACTAATTCACCGATTTTACCAGCGCTGATTTCTTTTATATAGAATTTGATGTCCTTGTCTTTTTCACGAATGCTCATCAGCTCTTCGTAGTCTTTTGTAGGAATAGCCGACAATGCTTCTTTATAGAGAGCACGCGAATCGCGGGTTTCATGTTTGGCTAACACGCGCAAACCTTGGATTTTGCTAATGGCGTCCACGATGTCCTTATCTTCCGGTTTGTCGACATCCATGTTCGTAAAAAGGCCGAACATTTTCTGGCTCACTTTCACTTGCGTGAACGTCTCATCGTCTTGGTATTTGGCGAAGAATTTTGAGATTGCATCTCCCTGGGCACTTGCGGCTATCGACAACACCATCACCACCACACCGATCATTAACTTTTTCATAGCTTTTAATTTAGTTTTTTTAAATTTTTTTTGATTTAAATGTTTACTTTTTTACTGGTCTGGTCTGGTCTGTAGAGGAATCCTTTTCTGTCCCTTCTGGTTTACGTTCTATTTCTTTTTCTGCCTCGTTGAGCAAGTTGATCTTGCTTGCTTCACGTTGCGCCTTGCCAAAATTTTTCGAAATCATCAGCAAGGCTTTTTTGGTTTCTTCAAAAGCCAACTTGGGATCACTTTCGGTATCCGTCATTTCTGTAGGCGATGAATTGCGCACCTCATGCCCGATCATATAAACGGCTGCCACAATAACGGCTACTCCCGCTGCTACCCTCGCCATCTGAAACCAGTTTGTCAATGAAACGACCTTTCCACCTTGACGCGACCGGATTTGTTTTGTTACAACTGTATCAAATTTTTCATTCAACGACCGGTTTTTCTCCGCACCGAAATAGTGAAAGAGTGCTGACGTTTCTTTTAGATTTTCAGGCACCGCTGTGCTGGTAAAATACTGATGAAGTTCCTGCTCTTCTTCCAACGAAGTTTCAGCACTCCAGTATTTTTCCAGCAGTTCTTCTATTCGTTTAGAGTCCATACGCATTGAGTTTAATTAATTTTTCCCGCACCGCATTTCGCGCACGGAACAAGTTCACCTTCACCTGGTTCATATCCAATTCCAAAATCTCACAGATCTCGTTGTAGCTGTGCCCTTCAATGTCGCGAAGGTGCATCACCTGCCGCTGTTTGTCAGGAAGTGCAGTCATCAGTTCGTCAATCCGTTTCATACTTTCTTTTAATTCTGTTTTGTCAAATGGCGATAATCCCTCCTGACGAATTTCAAAACCCTCTTCCATCGAGCTCGTCACTCTTCGTTGCTTGCTCCGTAGTTTATCGAGCGAAAGATTTTTGGTGATCCGCATGCACCAGGCTTCCATGTTTTGCACTTCGGCCATGTCACGCCCATTCCATACTTTGATCATCGTCTCCTGCACCACGTCTTTGGCCTCATCGCTGCTACCAAGCAAGCGGAAAGCAAAGCGGTAAAGCTTGTTCTTGGCGGGCAGCACCCTGGTTTCAAAGTCTTCGAGATTCATCGTAATACAGGCAAGACGGGAGGAGAAATTAGATGTTACATAGCAAGTTAAGAAATCTTTTTGGCGAGAGTTTCAGTGGTTTACCATTATTGAATGCTTTGTTCCCGCTTAGGTAAAAGGAAGAATTTCCGCTTCGCTTAAGAAGCGCTTTTGATGTCAAAGGAAATATAGCCCACTCTATTTAAGCGTAAAGAAGCTCCGTCTGCTCGATCACCTTATCGCTAGTGATATATTCATCGTAGGTCATCAACTTATCCAAAAACCCATTGGGTCCGATCTCGATAATTCGGTTGGCCACGGTTTCGGTGAATTCATGATCGTGTGAAGTGAACATGACCGTACCCGGAAAATCTTTCAGTGCATTGTTAAAGGCCTGAATGGATTCCAGGTCGAGGTGGTTAGTTGGCTCATCGAGCATTAAAAAATTGGCGCCTGCCAACATCATGCGCGATACCATACAGCGTACTTTCTCACCACCCGATAACACACTACATTTTTTAAAAACCTCTTCCCCTGAGAAAAGCATCTTGCCCAGGAAGCCTCGAACGTGTACCTCATCTTTTTCTTCGGTAAATTGACGAAGCCAATCCACCAGGTTATCGTCTGACTTAAAATACTTTTCGTTTTCGTTGGGTAGGTAGGCCGTGGTAATCGTTTGTCCAAACTTAAACTCCCCTGAGTCAGGTTGAAGCTCACCTGCTAAAATTTTGAACAAGGAAGTAATGGCCAAGCTGTCTTTACCAAGCACGGCAATTTTGTCGCCTTTGTTCACAAAAAAGTCAACATTTTTAAAAAGCTTATTTTCTCCCAACGACATACTCAAATTTTCAACATGAAGGATCTGATCGCCAGCCGTTCTTTTTTGGTTGAAGATGATAGCAGGATATTTTCGTGAAGAGGGTTGGATGTCATCCAGTGTAATTTTATCCAGCAACTTCCTTCGACTCGTAGCCTGTCTTGATTTAGAAACGTTGGCGCTGAACCGAAGTATAAACTCAGTGAGTTCCTTTTTCTTTTCTTCGGCTTTCTTATTGGCCGAAGCACGTTGACTCAATGCCAGTTGACTTGATTCGTACCAAAATGAATAATTTCCAGTGAACAATTTGATGGCTTTAAAGTCGATATCCACAACGTGGGTGCAAACCGTATCCAGAAAGTGACGATCATGTGATACAACAATCACCGTATTCTTAAATTCCAACAAATAATCCTCCAGCCAAGTAATGGTATGGATGTCCAGGTCGTTAGTAGGCTCATCGAGGATAAGGAGATCGGGATTTCCAAAAATGGCCTGAGCCAGTAATACCCTAACTTTTTGGTTTCCACTTAATTCGCGAGTTTGCAAATAATGTAAGTCTTCGGTAATACCGAGGTTGCTCAATAATGCTGCTGCATCTGAGGTTGCATTCCAGCCATTCATTTCACTGAAATCATGTTCCAGTTCAGATGCCCGAATTCCATCTTTTTCCGAAAAATCAGGCTTGGCATAGATGGCATCTTTTTCTTGCATGATCTTCCACAACTTAGTGTGGCCCATCATCACCGTATCCAATACCGGAACTTCATCAAATTCAAAGTGGTTTTGACGGAGCACGGCCATCCGTTTGCCCGGTTCAAGACTAACCTGCCCAGAAGTGGGGTCTATATCCCCGGCAAGGATTTTCAAAAAAGTCGACTTTCCAGCTCCATTGGCTCCTATTACGCCATAGCAGTTTCCATCGGCAAATTTAAGGTTCACCTGATCGAAGAGAACGCGCTTTCCAAACTGAAGAGAGAGATTATTGACAGAAATCATAATTTCAAAAAATGAGCGGCAAAGGTAAGAAAATTAATATGGACCATTGATAGGAATCCGAACAGGGTTCAGGCATCGATTAGCTTTTTATCATGAAATTGCTTGAATTATGCTACTCACTTTAGTGGATTATTATCCCCTTCGCCAGTGCACCGGTGGCATAAGCGCAAACCTCTTCCTTTTCATTCATCACGCGCACTACTCCAAAAATCCTTTTGTTTACAACTTCGGTTTGCTCCGCTCGCACAATCACTTTCTTGGCGAGTAAGGGTTTTAAATAATTGATACTTAGATTGCTCGTGCCCGTCATTCCTTCGGAGTAATGCGTGAGACCCAATAACCCAATGGCAAGATCAACCAGCATGGCAATCACTGCGCCATTCACCGCTTCGGTGCCAATGCCGCCCTTGTGATATTCTTCTACGGTGTCAATGATCACAAGGGGTTTGTTAATGTCGGTCAGGTCAACGCGGATGCCGCTGTGCTGTAACTGAATGGAGGAATTGAAGAACGCTTCCATTTCCTTCCAGTTCTTATCAATGGCGGTCTGCCGGATGCGGTGGAGGTTGGTGAGGTTCATTCTAGATTGTTTTCGCTTTTTCCCAATATTCATCCATTTCTGCCAAGGTCATCTCACCCATTTTCTTTCCTTCTTTTGCAGATTCTTTTTCTAAGAATTGAAAGCGTTTAATAAATTTTTTGTTGGTGCGCTCAAGGGCTTCCTCGGCATCAATTTCAAGGAAGCGTGAATAATTTACGAGTGAAAAAAGTAGATCACCAAATTCAGCGGTCGCTTTTGCTTTGTCAATGGGCTGGTTGGTGGCCACATTAAATTCCGCCTTGAATTCCTGCATTTCCTCCTCTACCTTCTCCCAGACTTGCTCTTTCTTTTCCCAGTCAAATCCGACACCTCGTGCTTTGTCTTGAATACGAATGGCTTTAACTAATGCGGGTAATGTTTTGGGCACGCCTTCCAAAACGGATTTATTTCCTGTTCGCAATTTTATTTTTTCCCAATTTTCTTTTACAGCTTTTTCATCATTGGCAATGACATCCCCATACACGTGCGGGTGTCTTTCAATCAACTTATCACAAATAGAATTGAGCACATCGGCCATGTCGAATATTTTCATCTCCGAAGCGATGCGCGCATAAAAAACATTGTGCAGCATCAAATCGCCAAGTTCCTTCTTTACTTCGATGAGATCACCTTCCAGAATAGCGTCAGAAAGTTCGTAGGTTTCTTCAATGGTTAGGTGGCGAAGACTTTCCAACGTTTGCTTTTTGTCCCATGGACAATTTTCGCGCAATTCATCCATGATGGTAAGCAAACGATCGAAGGCTTTGAGTTTGGCTTCGCGATTGAGATTGGGAGCAGCGTGTGGTTGTTTCATGGGCAGCAATTTACGAAATACTAATTCTGAGAAACCAGTCGCAAATCAGAAAGCTCTCTTCCAATCTCTCGAATTCCATTCAGGATTTTTTCGGTTTGCATCACCGAGGGCTTTTTTCTTCCCTGAACATAGTGTGATAATAAGGTAGGGTTCATCCCAATTCTACCGGCAAGAAACTTGGCATTAATTACCCTGTAGTATTGAAAAAATTGTTTTAAATCAATTTCCAAATTGATGTTTTTCTCTGAAATCTTTAGTCCATCGTCTTCAAAATAAAAATTCAACGCTTCTGTGAGATTTTTAGTCAATTCTGCGATTGTTTTACCTGTTGTGAAAACCGGGTAATCAACAGCAAAAGCAGAGAATCCGGTTTTGGTCTTCTCAACTTTTGAGGTAATCTTCTTTTTAATGGGCGTCTTTGTCATTTAACTATTTTCTTATTCCAGCTTGCTTTAAGAGTTTTTTCTCAAGGCCTTTTCCAACTTCACTATTCCCATGATCGGGAAAAATAATGACACCAGGCTTATTAACATGTTTCATTTTTACATGAGATCCCTTTTGCGATACCGAATACCAACCATTCTGGGTTAGTAGACGATACAATTCCGAGCATTTCATTTATTTGCATTATTTGCATCTAATGGAAAGTTTAAAAAATGTATCTCAAAGGTAAATAATAATTTACCTTCCCTCAAAGCTTTTATTGTCCTAAATTTGCCACTTAATTATTAAAAATGACTTTAATAAAATCGATCTCAGGCTTTCGTGGCACTATTGGAGGAAAACCGGGCGAAGCCCTTACGCCTGTTGACGTAGTAAAATTTGCTGCCGCCTTTGGCGCGTGGGTAAAATCAAGAGGAGGAAAAAAAATTGTAATTGGTCGTGATGCCCGTATTTCTGGCGAAATGGTAAGTGCTTTGGTAACCAATACCCTGCAAGGATTAGGATTGAATGTAGTTGACCTTGGTTTGTCCACCACGCCAACCGTGGAGATTGCTGTGCCAATTGAAAAGGCCGGAGGTGGCATCATTTTAACAGCCAGTCACAATCCGATTCAGTGGAATGCTTTGAAGTTATTGAACGAAAAAGGTGAATTCATTTCATCTGCGGCTGGCGCTGAAGTTTTAAGGTTAGCCGATTCTGAAGATTTTGATTTTGCACCGGTAGAAAAACTGGGCAACTACGCAAAAGCTTATCACTATATTAAAAAACACATCGACCTGATTAAGAAAAATAAATTGGTAGATGTAAAGGCCATTCAAAACGCTAAATTTAAGATTGTGGTAGATGGGGTAAACTCTTCAGGAGGAATTGCTGTACCCATGTTATTAAAGGAATTGGGTGTAAAGGCCGTTAAGAAATTGTATTGCGAACCAACGGGAAAATTCGCCCACAATCCCGAACCGTTGCCAGAAAATATCAAAGCAATTTGCAGAGAAGTAAAAAAAGGAAAATTTGATTTAGGGATTATTGTGGATCCCGATGTAGACCGACTAGCCTTGGTGCAAGAAGATGGAAAGCCGTTTGGGGAAGAATATACGCTAGTAGCCGTAGCCGATTATGTTATGAGTAAAAGAAAGGGAAATTCGGTTTCCAATCTATCGTCAACCCGGGCTTTGCGCGATGTGACTGAAAAAGCGGGAGGGAAATATTCAGCCGCTGCCGTGGGAGAGGTGAACGTGGTTAACCTAATGAAGGAAACAAAGGCAGTGATTGGTGGTGAAGGAAATGGAGGCGTCATCTTTCCCGAACTTCATTATGGCCGTGATGCACTCATGGGTATTGCCTTATTCTTAACGCTCTTGGCAAAATCCAAAAAGAAAGCCTCCGAACTTCGGAAGTCCTATCCTGAATATTTTATTTCTAAAAACAAAATCGAACTCACTTCTGGAATTAATGTGGATCAGGTGCTTGAAAGAATAAGGGAGAAATATGCGCATGAGAAAATCAATACCCTTGATGGTGTAAAAATTGATTTCGAAAAGGAAAAAGAGTGGATACACTTGCGCAAGTCCAACACGGAACCAATTATTCGCATTTATGCAGAATCTCAAAATGTGAAGAAAGCGAATGAGTTGGCTAATCGAATTATTAGTGACATTAATTCGTTGTTAGTTGGTCGTTAATAGTGATTTGAAGAACAAACAAAACTCATGAATCAACATTTGTAAATGCCAACTGAAATGAAAGTTTATTTAGATAACGCAGCCACAACGCCTCTCGATCCTGAAGTGTTTGAGGCTATGAAGCCTTTTCTACTCGAAGATTTTGGCAATCCATCTTCCACGCATTCTCACGGACGGAAAGTGCGGGCTGCAATTGAGTCGGGTAGAAAGAAAATAGCCGAGCTTCTCAACTGCACTCCTGGCGAAATCATTTTTACTTCGGGAGGGACGGAAGCGGACAACGCCATTATTAATGGCGCAATTCAAACGTTCAAGATCCAACACGCTATATCATCTCCGATAGAACATCATGCGGTAACACATACATTGGAAGTGCTTAAGAAAGAAGGAAAAATCGAACTTCATCATGTTGCTTTAGATGAACAAGGCAATGTTAAGCTTAACGATCTTGAACGGATGTTAAAGGAATTCCCCAATTCCATAGTTTCATTGATGCATGCCAATAATGAAATCGGAAACCTATTGGATATGCATCGGGTAAGTGAACTCTGCCATCAGTACAATGCCTATTTTCATTCCGATACGGTTCAATCCATGGGACACTACAAACACGATCTTAAGCAATTGAAAGTACACGGCTTGACAGCGGCTGCACATAAATTTCATGGCCCTAAAGGTGTTGGTTTTATGTACATCAACAAAGACAAGAAAATCAAATCGATGGTTCATGGCGGAGCGCAAGAGCGCAACATGCGAGGTGGAACGGAAAATGTCTATGGAATTATTGGCCTGGCCAAAGCACTTGAAATTTGTTATCGTGAAATGGCTGAACATGAAGCACATATCGTGAAGTTAAAAAAGCACATGATCGAAAAGTTAAAATCATCAGTACCTGGAATAAGTTTTCATGGAGCCTCTGATGATTTAGAAAAAAGTCTTTACACCGTTCTCAATGTTTCTTTTCCTGAATCAGAGGAAAATGAAATGATGCTTTTTAATTTGGACTTGCAAGGAATTTCAGCATCCGGTGGCAGCGCTTGTTCCAGTGGAGCTTCGACCGGGTCTCATGTTTTGGGCGCCATCTACCCCGGCTCGAAAAGGGGTGCAGTCCGGTTTTCATTCAGTAAGTACAATACCGTTGAAGAAATAAATTATACCGTTTCAAAGATTGCAGAAACTGTCGGAAGCAAGATGGTCGGGATGTAATGATGTAACTGGATGATTGATGACGAGCCAACATATAAAATCATTGGTTGTGCCATGGAGGTGCATAATACATTGGGTAACGGATTTCAGGAAGTAATCTATCAAAGGTGTCTGGCCATTGAATTACAAATCGCTGGCATTTCTTTTCAGCGTGAAGTGGAACAACCTATTTTCTACAAGGGAAATGGCGTTGGAGTGAGACGAGCAGATTTCATTTTTGAAGATAGGCTGGTTTTAGAATTGAAAGCAGTGATTGAATTGGAGGATGTCCATTTGGCACAGGCAAAGAATTATTTATCGGCATACAATTTTGATGTAGGTCTATTGATAAATTTTGGCGCAAAAAGTTTGCAGCACAAAAGAATTTTCCGAACAGAAAAGCGTGCGTCAAAAAAATCATACAATCCCATCAATCTCGAAAATCCTGACCATCCCGATGCAGACAATTAGTTTCATAGGCTCAGGTAATCTCGCTTGGCACCTGGCTCCGGCTTTTGATAATGCCGGGTTTGTTGTAAAAGAAGTTTTCAGCCGCAACGCTCGACACGCTGAAGCCTTGACGGAAAGACTTTATCAAGCGGAAGTAAAAGCTTCATTAGATTTCTCCACCAGCCCTTCCTCAATTTTTATTGTTGCAGCCAGCGATGGCGCAATAAGTGATATTGCCAAAGAAATTATTTTGCCGGAAGAATCATGGTTGGTGCATACTTCCGGAAGTGTGCCATTAGCCGATATACAATTTGCGGCGACTCCTAATGTTGGTGTGCTCTATCCTCTACAAACATTTACAAAGACCAAGAAAATTGATTTTAAACAAACCCCAATATTTATAGAGAGTATCAACCCGGAAACGGAAATTGTATTAACCAACCTGGCGAAGGCCATCAGCAATCAGGTTAAAAAGATTGGATCAGAAGAAAGGAAAGCCTTGCATGTGGCGGCTGTTTTTGCGTCTAATTTCACTAACCACATGCTCACCCTTTCTAGGCAAATCATGCAGCAAAATAGTTTGGAATACGATTGGCTAAAACCGTTGATCACAGAGACCATTGCCAAGAGTTTACAACTTGGACCAGAAGCCGCGCAAACCGGCCCGGCCATGCGTGGTGACCTTGACACGCTTGAAAAACATTTAGCCTTATTAAAAGATGATCCTTCTCTTTCTGAAGTTTATAAAATAATAAGTCAACACATCATTGATCACTATTATCAAGCGTAATTTTTTTGTATTTTGATTGCTTAAATTTACAGTATGAAATACTTGATCGGACTAATCCTTTGGGGAGGAACATTATCAGTTTCATTTTCACAGCAAATTCAGTTAAGAAAATCATCCCCTAGTAAGTTATCCACTAGTGTCGCTTCTGTTACTAAGCCTTTGTTAATAATTGATGGGGAAATAATGCCCAATCTTGTGAAAAGTAAAATTGATTCCTCTAAAATGGTTGATCCCCTTGATGAGATAAATTCAAATGACATTGAGAAGGTGGAGATTTTGAAAGGATTGCAAGCCACAACTGTTTACGGTGAAGCGGCAAGAAATGGCGTTGTGAAAATAACTATGAAGAAAATTACGGCTACCAGATAAATCAATTTTTTATGAAATACTTAATCCTGTTTAATTTACTTTTCGCTTCGTGTGTGGCTTTTTCACAATCGGCCACTAACCAACCTGTATCCAAGCCAACCGATCCAATAGTGGTTGTGGATGGAAAGATTTTGCCTGCCCTGGTGCAAAGCAAAACGGATCCAACAAAAATGGTACGAGCCATTGATTCGGTTGATGGACAAGATATTGACAAAATTGAAGTGGTAAATGGCAGCAGTGCTGTTGCTGATTATGGAGACACTGGAAAAAATGGAGCAATCGTAATCAAATTGAAGAAACCAAAATCGAATTAATACTAATCAAAAACTATTTTCACTATGCAAAACTATTTATCGTTTTTATTGATGGTGCTGTCAGTCACTTCCTGGGCGCAAAATACCCCCCGCGAATCGCTTGATCCCAAAGTAACGGAGGTGTGGGATTTGAAACCAAAGAAAATCACCCCGGCAATAAAATTAGGAGATGCCCCTTCCGATGCCATTATCCTTTTTGATGGCAAGGACTTATCCAAATGGACTGACAATGCGGGTGGAGAACCAAAATGGGAAGTGAAGGATGGCGCCATTACCGTTACCAAAGGAGGTGGTGATCTTAAAACAAAACAAACGTTTAGCGATATGCAATTGCACATTGAATGGCGCACACCCGCTGAGGTAGTCGGTGATGGGCAAGGAAGAGGTAACAGTGGCATCTTTTTGCAAGACCGCTATGAACTTCAGGTGCTTGACAGTTATGAAAGTCCAACCTATTCCAACGGACAAGCCGGCTCAATTTACAAGCAATCTATACCCTTGGTGAATGCGTGTCTCAAACCGGGTGAGTGGCAGGCTTATGATATTGTTTACAACGCCCCGCATTTCAGTGAAAATGGAAGAGTACTTGTTCCTGCATTTGTCACCGTAATCCATAACGGGGTGCTGGTTCAAAATCATACCCAAATCTATGGCCCCACTGAATACAAAGGGCTGCCAGTTTACCAGCCTCACAGCAAGGCATCACTACGTCTGCAAAATCACGGCAACCCCGTCAGCTACAGAAATATCTGGGTGCGGGAATTGTAAAGAAAAAATTTCAGATCAAAGAAAAGTCAGGCTATCCCTGACTTTTCTTATTTCCTATTCGGATAAAATTTAGTTCGGTTTAACTGCTGGAGCCGCAGCCTCCACCTCACCTTTGATATGAAGGACAGTGACTCCACCTTCAATATTAGCGGTAACAGTAATTGTTTTATCAAAAGCACCAGGATTGGCAGCATTATAAGTTGCCTTAACATGACCTTCGCCACCGGGCATTACAGGCTCATGAGTCCAACTTGGTGTGGTGCAACCACAGGAAGGCTGTGCATTTGCAATAACGAGTGGTGTCTTGCCCTTATTAGTGAACTGAAAATCGAAAGTTGCAGGAACACCCTGTTGGATTTTTCCAAAATCATGGGTAGAGGCACCCCACTCAATTGAGGCTAAATCAGCCGCTGGAGCTGTGGTAGTTTGACTAAATCCTACATTGGCAACCATGGCCAATACAGCGAAAAACATTAATTTTTTCATTTTCTATTAAATTTTGGGTTAAACTTAAACTGTTCAATCGAACTCTACAAACTTCATCAACAAAAACCATTCCTCCTGTTAAATAAAGGCCTATAAATGTTAATCCTTTGTTAAACATGAAAGGCTGGATCAGGTGCGCCATAAATACCTGCTACCTTTGTTAGGTGAGCCGAATACCCTAAGAAGTGTCAGATCTTAACCTTTTGAACACAAGATTTACCGTTGATTGAATCGCTTAAAGAATAATCAAAAAAGACCCTTATTAAATCCTTTTTTTTTGCGATATTGTACCAATATTCTTTTGCCTAGATCCTTCGAAGTCCTACCTATAATAAATTCGTTTGTTTATTTTAAAATAAAAAAATCATGAAATTCCACTTTTTACCCGTTTCCTTGGCCCTGCTAGCATTAGCATCGTGCGGTCAATCACATAAAGAAAATGACGAATCAGCTGATAGCACGGAAGTCGCTCAAAGTACTGAAGATACCTCCGAAATGGCGGAAGAACATTCCGGGGTTTATTTCATCACGCCTAAAGATGGAGAGGAACTAAAGTCACCCGTGATTATTCAAATGGGTGTAAATGGCATGACGGTTGAGCCAGCCGGTAAAGTCGTGGAGGGTAAAGGACATCACCACATTATTGTTGATGGCGCCTTCATTGAAAAAGGCCAGGTTGTTCCTATGGATAAAACACATATTCATTTTGGAAAAGGACAAACGACCGACACCCTTAAGTTATCTCCAGGGGCCCACACGCTCACCTTGCAGTTTGCCGATGGCGTGCACGATTCCTACGGTAAAGATTGGAGCAAGACCATTTCAATCAAAGTAATCGAATAAGTTTGAAATTGCTTCATTTCTGCCAAGGTAAAAGTGAAACACATCTGGATATCCAAATTATTCTGCAACCAGAACGGTTGTATCGGAAAGTAACAGTGGAAATAGTATAACTGTTCGTTAGGATAGTTATGCAGGATTTGCGAGCTTGAAATGTACAGCCTCAAATTCATGCGCTACTATGTTTCAATATTTCTCGATCCAGTGATTCTGAAAAGTGTCAGATATTTGCTATGTCTCATTTTTCTGTGCTGGTTGGGTGCTTGCACTATCGAAAGCACCAAAATAGTCACTGATTTTGACTATGTGAAGTTGACGGAAACCAAAATGTCGCAATACTATGTTAAGGGCACAGTCAGGGGCATGCCTTTTAGTTACTCCACCAATGATCCGTTTTACACAAATACGATCTTTGGCGATACCACTACCAAAATCTTTAACGGTATAAAGGCTAAGGGTATCTTTTTTTCGATTGCCGATGAATCAGGATACATTCCTATTTGGTTTTACTTATCATCTAGGACGATAGCAATACATGATTTTGTGACGAATATGTATGTTAACCAAACATTTTCTATGGGTAAACCTTTAGGTGTTGATTCATTATATGGAAATCCTGATAATCTCTTTATTGCCGTGTTACAAGTGAACTATTACAATTAGTACAGCCAATTCGGCCAACTGTACAGGGATTTTAATTACCCAAATTTAGCCTGTGTTTTATACACTACACCAATTTCTAAGCCCAAATGCCTGTCCTTTGGGCTTTTTTTGGTGTAACGGATTTTTTTCTTTTAATTTGTAGTGTATAATACATACACTACATGGCATTTAT
>DAHVFH010000025.1 GCA_027317105.1 Cytophagales bacterium | reverse complement strand
CCACCTTGCGACTTGCTAACAGGCTTCACCAACTCGCCTGTGAGAGACTTACACTCTCTGGAATATTCGGTATCTTCGATACCTTTGCGCTCATGCTGGGCGCACACATTGTGTCCTATTACATGCTGGGGTGAGCGATTGATTCAAAGTTTTCTTTTCTTAAATTCGTTCTGTGCCGGGGACAAGAACGCTTTTCAAAATCCCAGCATGCAATAAACACAGGGCGTTGTCAGCCATAGGGTCGGGACAAATTGGTTTTCAAACAAAACGGCTGACGAACTACTAACAAAGATTTTCCTCATGGACAAGTTAACGGCTCGGTGGCAACTTGGACTTTGAAAAAATAAACATTGGACAGCTTAAAAATTAATACAGCCGACACTCGTGTTTTTAAAAGGATTCTCCTCCAAAATTTGCCCCACTCATTTCGAACATGCAAGAGCCAAATCCCCACCCACAAAGGATAAACCATTAAAGATTTAGCCCTATATTTGAAATTAACCTCATCTACTCGTTTTAACCATGACCGAACTTATCTGGGAAGGCAAATACAAAGACGGAAAGAAAGTTACACCCGTACGCATTGCCCTTCCCTTTCAGACGATTGAGACCGTTAACGAAAGCGCTCAACAACGACAAAAAACGCTTGACTTCTTTGCAGCCGAACCTACCGCAGACTTTAATAATAAAGAGTGGCGTAACCGACTTATTTGGGGAGATAAGAAATATGTTCTCCCAAGTTTACTGCCCGAGTTTGCCGGAAAAGTAAACCTGATTTACATAGACCCACCTTTTAATGTAGGTTCTGATTTTTCTTTTACAGCAACCATTGCCGACCATCCTGATTCTGATGAAGACGAAACAACAGAGTTCATAAAACAACCCAGTATTATTGAGCAGAAAGCTTACCGCGACACATGGGGTAAAGGGCTTGATAGTTATATGCAATGGTTTTACGAAACCGCATTATTATTAAAAGAACTTCTTGCCGAAGATGGAAGTATTTATGTGCATTTAGATTGGCATGTGTCTCATTACGCTAAAACCATTTTGGATGAAGTTTTCGGTTATGAAAATTTTAGGAATGAAATTGTTTGGAAAAGAAAAACAGGAACCGCTAATTCAAAAAACGGTTTTGGTATCCAAACTGAAAGCATCTTCTTCTATTGTAAAGCAGACAACTATAAATACGAACGACAATTCAGAAAGGAAGGTGTTTCGGAGAAGGAAATAGATGAAAAGTTTAATCTAATAGATGAGATAGGTAGAAGATATTGGAGCGGAGATTTAGGAAGTCCCAACCCAAGACCAAATCTAACTTACGTCTACAAAGGCTACCAACCACCTAAAAACGGTTGGGCAGTTAGTGTTGAACTTATGAAGAAATGGGATGAAGAAGGGAAACTCATATTTCCAAAGGATAAGAGTGGAAGAATAAGAAGAAAAATGTTTCTTGATGACTGGCAGGGATTCGAGGTTCAAAATTTATGGGACGATATTTCCCCTGTTCAACCCCAATCTAAAGAGAGGGTCGAATACAAAACGCAAAAGCCTGAAAAACTTATTGAAAGAATAATAAATACAAGCAGTAGCGAAGGTGACTTAATTCTTGATTGTTTTTGCGGAAGCGGAACAACAGCTGCCGTTGCAGAAAGACTAAACAGAAGATGGATAACCTGTGACCTTGGAAGATTTGCAATTCATACTGCAAGAAAGAGATTTTTAGGAATCAACAACGTAAGGCCTTTCATAGTACAAAATCTCGGAAAGTATGAGCGTCAGCAATGGATGAACGCGGAATTTGAAAATCCGGAAGATCGGTTGCTTCAAGAAAAAACATACCGGCATTTTATTTTAGAGCTCTACCACGCTAAGTCATTGGATGGCTACACTTGGTTACATGGAGCAAAAGCTGGAAAGATGATTCATGTTGGTGGAGTAGAAACACCCGTAACAGTGGATGATATAAAAGCCACTATCAAAGAGTTTTGGAAATTAGTAGGGAAAGAAAAGTCCGTTGAGAAAAACCATATCGATTTTTTGGGTTGGGACTTTGCGTTCGATGTAAACGAAACCGCCAAACAGTTTGCTGCGGAAAATAATGTGCAGATTCATCCCATTAAAATTCCACGCGAAGTATTGGAGAAGAAAGCAGTTGATCAAGGTGATATAAAATTTTACGAGCTCGCTTCGCTGGGTATAAAGACCAAAACCAATAAATTAACTGTAAGCGTCACGCTCGAAAATTTTACCATACCGCCTGATGATGTGCCAGAAGATGTGCAGGGAAAAATTACTCATTGGAGCCAGTGGATTGACTATTGGGCAATCGACTGGAACTATCGTGACGATACATTTCACAACGAATGGCAGAGCTACCGAACAAAGCAAAATCCAAAAATTGAATTGATAGCAGGTTATGCTTACGAGAAAAAGGGAAAATATACCGTGCTCATAAAAGTGATAGACATCTTGGGCAACGATACAACGAAAGCGATTGAGATTACTGTGTAACTTTATAGAGCGGGGAGTATTTTGTTCAACCCCGTTGGGGTTTGGTTTAGATAGTTATGTGTATTTGCACCGCATTTTGTGCGGTGTTATTATAAGTTTAATCCCTTCGGGATTAGGATTACGTTGGGATTTAAAATGAATAACTCGGGATGGAAATTATAAGTTTATCCCTTTGGGATCAGGATTTCGCTTAAATTGGTATGCTGCCAACGTTAGCAAATCGAGAAATCCCGAAGGGATTAAATATGAATAACTCCGGATGCAATCCGGGGAGACTCCGGAAGTAATCCGGGAAACTCCGGATGTAATCCGGGGAGACTCCGAAGATGGAATACCGTGCAAACTCCCGGGAAGTAGAGCCCAAAATCCCGAAGGGATTGAATTTACGTAACCGCAGATGAAATCTGCGGGGAACAAAAAAGATAAGTAATACAGAACCGCGAAGCGGTTCAACAAAACCATGAGCACCTACACGCAGATTCTTTATCAAATTGTATTCAGCACTAAAAACCGCGCTCCGATCTTAATTGTTGACCAACGAAAGGAACTTTTCAAATACATCGCGGGTATTCTTGAAAACAAGAAATGCCATCTTTATCAAATAAATGGAGTGGATGACCACCTCCATATTTTAACTCACTTACACCCCTCCATCGCCTTATCCGATCTGGTGAAGGACATTAAATTGGCGAGCACTAAATTTATTAAAGAGAAAGGAATCTTTCCAGACTTCTCAGGTTGGCAAGATGGGTATGGTGCTTTTACTTATTCCGTTGACCGCAAAGATATTTTAATCAATTACATTAAAAATCAAGAAGAACATCACCGAACAAAAACATTTCGCGAAGAGTATATTGCCTTACTTACAGAACATGGTGTTTCCTATGAAGAAAAATATTTGTTATAGTTCAACCCCTGCAGGGTTGTTGTCATCGACTTGTGAGGGCACGGCATTTCATGCCGTGTTATTGAATGTTAAATCCCTTTGGGATTTAGAGGTTAGAAATAGTTCAACCCCTGCGGGGTTGTTGTCATCGACTTGTGGGGGCACGGCATTTCATGCCGTGTTATTGAATGTTAAATCCCTTCGGGATTAATCCAGAACAAAATGGGAAAAAGAAAAACATCGGAAAAGGGACAAAAGGATATTTTTAATATTCAAGAGCAATTAAATACTGCCGCTTGTGTTCCCGCCATTCGCGAGGCTGTAAAGGCTTGGCGTGCCAATAAGTATAAGGGCATTACCGCAACCACAAGAGAACTGCTTAATTTTTGGTTTCACACCGATCACGTGTTGCCCAACGGACAAACCTTTCGCTACCATACAGCTCAACGCGAAGCCATTGAAACGTTGATATTCATTTTTGAAGTGAAGAAAATAAGGAACAGGAAAAACCTGTTAGAAACCTATGCTTTTGATACCAAAGAACTGCGTCTTCCTCCCTATGACGAGTTTGCTCGGTATTGCGTGAAGATGGCCACGGGCAGTGGCAAAACAAAAGTAATGGCCATGGCCATTGTTTGGCAATTCGCCAATGCTGTAAAAGAAGACGATACTCAGTTTGCTAAGAACTTTTTAGTGCTTGCCCCAAACGTAATTGTATTCGACCGCCTGCGTACTGACTTTGAAAGTGGAAGAGTATTCAAAACTGATCCGCTCATTCCAAAACACTTCTCATGGTGGTGGGAAATGGAATATTATATGCGTGGTGACACAGAGCGAACAAATAGTGAGGGCGCATTATACCTAACCAACATTCAACAGTTTTATGAACGCGGGAATAGAACAGCCGATGAAGAGCCTGAGATAATGACATCTATGCTCGGCTCAAAACCTCCAGCCACCAAAACAGAAATTTCAGATTTTGATGAACGCATTGCCAAGCGCGATGGGTTGACAATGGTATTGAACGATGAAGCCCACCACACACACGATGAAGAAAGTGAGTGGAACAAGTTTATTAGAAGATTGCACACGCAAAGACCACTTTCTTTACAGTTAGACGTTTCGGCAACACCTCGATATAGCAAAGGTTCTCTATTTGCCTGGACTGTGTTTGACTATCCGCTCAAGCAAGCTATTCTTGATCGGATTGTAAAGCGACCCATCAAGGGCATTTCAAAAATAGATGAAGCAAAATCAGATGTAGCAAGCGTTCGCTACAAAGGTTTTCTTACTGCAGGGGTTGAGCGTTGGAAAGAATACAATGAACAACTAACTCCTTTAAAGAAGAAGCCGATCCTGTTTGTGATGATGAGCAACACAGAAGAAGCAGACGACATTGGAGATTGGCTAAGAACGAAATACCCGAATGAATTTGGAGGAGATAAGACGTTGATTATCCACACCGACAAATCGGGTGAAGTCTCCAAGAAAGATCTGGACGCTGCCAGAAAAATGGCTCGCGATGTTGACCACGAAAAAAATCAAACCAATGCCATCGTATCTGTTTTGATGTTACGCGAAGGTTGGGACGTGCAAAATGTAACGGTGGTTGTTGGATTAAGACCGTACAGTGCAAAGGCAAACATTCTTCCCGAGCAAACTATTGGTCGCGGACTTCGCCTGATGTTCCGAAATCAAGGAGATAATTACACCGAGCGTGTTGATATTATAGGCAACGGGGCTTTCATGGAATTTGTAGATGACCTTGAACGCTTAGAGGAGCTGAAATTTGATACATTCCAAATCGGAAAAGACAAACTAAAGATAATTACAATACAGTCAGTTGAGGATAAAAAGCAATTTGATATAGGTATTCCCGAAATCTCCCCTGTTCTCGGAAGGAAGAAATCACTCGCAGACGAAATCGGAGCAATTGATGTAATGAAATTCAACATCAATAAACTTCCACTAAAGGGAAAAGACATTCAGGAAATAAAATCCTTTGTTTATGAAGGCAGAGACATCCTCACAGACGAGAAACTATTAGAGCGGGAGTATAAAATTCCACCAGCCCAAACCGCAGAAGAAGTAATTGGCTACTATGCAAGGCAGATTTCGCAAAACATAAAGTTACCTTCTCAATTTGCAGTTTTAGCACCAAAGATTAGGGACTTCTTTGAACGAAAAGCTTTTGGTCAGTCCGTTGATTTAACAGACAAGAATGTAATACTTGCCATGAGTAGTAACATCGCCAGTTTTGTGGTAATAAAAGAATTTGAGAAAGCGTTGCGTGAAATTGTGATCGAACACAAAGAGCCTCAATTGCTTTCTGCCAATCGTTTTCTTTCAACTACTCCGCCTTATCCAACTTCCAAGAAACTGTTAGAAGCGAAAAAGACAGTATTCAACTATACAGCTTGCGGCAATGAATTTGAATATGACTTTGCCAAGTTTCTCGAAAAGGCAGAAGATATTAAGGCATTCGCTAAAATCCCTGACCAGTTTGGTTTTTGTGTGCAGTACACCGACACTATCGCCAACATAAGAAACTACTTCCCCGACTTTATAGCAGTTGCCGAAGATGGAACAAAATGGATTGTAGAGACCAAAGGCCGTGAAGACATCGAAGTAAGATTGAAAGATAATGCAGCTATGAATTGGTGCAAGGCAGCAACTGAGTTGACAAAAGAGAAATGGCGGTATTTAAAAGTTCCTCAAAAGGAATTTGAACAACTCCATCCCGATACATTTGAGGAATTAGTTGCAGGTATCAATCCTCCAACTTTGTTTGATTAATATGAAGCAGAAGTTGAAATTTTACGAACTATTAAAGTCAAATACATGGCTCAGTATTGAGCTGACCTTTTTAAAACTCTATCCCGAGCAAGAAGAACATACGAAAACTATGAGATAATGGTTGAACGAAATCCTTTGACAGTTGACTATTACAAGCACTGTCAGGAAATAATTGACGAATACAACAGAGGGAAAGACGAACTAGTAATTAAGGAAACTTTTAGAAAATTAATTGAACTCATTAACTCCTATTCCGAGGAAGAAGCTGATACTAAACGAGAAGGTCTGACAGATGAACAGAAAGCAATCTTTGACATTTTAAGACACGGTAAAAAGTTGGTGGAAGAAGAGAAAAACGAAATCAAGAAAATCTCAGTAGAGTTACTCGAAGAACTGAAACAAGAGAAATTAAAGGTTGAGCAGTGGGTAGACAAATCAGTAACAGCAGCAGCAGTTTTTAATCCGGTAAGCAAAACACTCTTTGAAACCTTGCCCTACCCGACTTATCAAACAAACGACATTGAGTATTTACGGACAGTATTAGCCTACGCTATTTCATCCCGATTTTACCTTGGATATTTAAGTGTAAGACTTTAAATTAAAGCGTCATCGAAATTCATTGCACCGTGATTTGTAGTGCGACAAACATCATTCATGGGTGTATTTCAAATTATCTCAACTGTTAATCACAACAGGTGATGGCCTTAGTGGCGATCTTGGCCGTTTAACCACTGTGATCCCTGTGTGGTTTGATTTTTTTACCACAGAAAGTACAGCGAAAATCACAGAGGGCAAAGAGAAATGCAAATGGGTTATGTCGCTACAAATCTGAAATAAACCTTATCCATTGATGTTAAATGGTAATGTATTAAATCGATATATCAGCCAGTTGCAGACCGCTGAAGGGTTAGGTACTATGATATAGTTTACAAATGGTGTTAATAAAAATCCACCACCTTGAAAAAGCATGACTAAGAAACAGACAAAACAGCCTGCCCCACCCTGGCGGGCAATACTCAGAATCGTATTGCTGGTGGCCACCGTCATCTCCATGTTTTTCGTACCATGGATTTTAGTGAGGGCGTGGATACTTCCCCTACCGGATACCGTTCAAGAACAATTAGATGAAGCCATAGGGCTTGGGTTTGATGGAATGATTGTTTATGTAGACCAAGCTGGTAAACCACCTCAGTATTTTGCTTCTGGCTGGCACGATCGAGAAACTAAGATTCCGGCCAAACCTCAAGCCCTATTTAAGCTTGCCAGCATCAGCAAGCTGTATGATGCGGTGGCTGTCACCAAATTGGTAAGTGATGGACGTCTTTCTTTGGATAAAACCATCGCTGATTATTTACCGGAGCTTGTAGGAAGAATTGAAAACACTGAGAAAATTACCTTGAGATTGATGGTGCAGCACCGCTGTGGTATTCCCAATTTTACGGACGCTCCGAATTTCTGGGCAGCTCCAACAAAGACCTATGAAGAAAGTCTTGCCTTGATCCTGGACAAGCCAGCCAACTTTGAACCTGGTGAAGACTATGAGTATTGCAACACAAACTATCTGTTAATTAATAAGATAATGGATGATGTACTGGGTTATCCGAACTTCCAATTCATTAAGGAAAAAATACTAGGACTACTCCATCTTAACCATACCTTTGGTTCGCTAAGTGAAGTGAATTTAGACGATGTGATGAGTGGCTACCATGTAGGACATCCCTTTGATTTAAAAGCAGACGAACATGGCATGTTGGCCACAGCAGAAGACGTGGGTACTTTCCTAAGGGCATTGAACGATGGATCATTGTTTGAACCGGGAGAACAGGAAATATATTCCTCGATTTACAGGTATGAACATGGCGGTTGGGTTCCGGGATACCAAAGTTTCGCAAAATATCACAAAGACCTTGATGCTGTTGTTGTTGAGTTCTACAGCACAACCGATTCAAAACTATACCTATGGAATTTGTCAGAAATTATAAATAATAGAATTGTTAAAATACTGAAACGGCAAAAAGCCCACAACAACATTTAAAATATAATTGGAATTAGTGCCACCGTAATGAACGACTCAGCGCAACAACATCAGATGAATTAACGTAATGTAAGAAAACAGAAAAAATCAATATGAATAACATTCAAAAAGACATGGTGACCACTGCTCGTATCACCGGGGTTTGGTACTTAATTTTGGGAATAACCGGAATGTTAGGCTTTTTGGTATTTCACCCTCAGCTCTATGTTATCAATGATCCTGAAAAAACGCTGGCTAATCTTACCGAACACGAATCACTTGCCCGTATCCGGCTTCTATTGGAATTAGCGATTGTTGTCTCGCAGGCGCTTGCGGCCGTTTGGTTTTATAAACTCTTTAAAAGTATCAATGATTGGGCTGCACTAACCTTGAATATTTGGGGAATGATGAATTCGGTAGCGATCATGATCAGCGCCATTGCGATGGGGTCAGCAATTGCAGTGGCAGGCTCTTCCACTCAATCATTGAATGATAAAGTCGTTTTGATACAAGTTTTCGGACAACTCATTAATAACGCCTGGGGAGTTGGCAGTCTTTTCTTTGGGCTCTGGCTGATACCAATGGGATACCTTGTTGTGAGTTCTAAGGCTATGCCCGCTTGGCTTGGCCGCATACTAATCATCGGAGGCGTAGGTTACATTCTAAATACCTTCGTCAATTACACAGGGCTTTCAAATGCTTGGCTAGATTTTTTGGTGCTACCCGCCACGGTAGGAGAATTCTGGATGATTGGATACTTATTAGTATATGGAATCCGCACATCCAAGGATTAATTGCGATTCACAAAAAAATCGAGTTATTAATTTGTAAGTTGCTAACGTGTGCATTTCAAAAATATGAACCCCTCACCCAAAGAGTTTCTGCGTTAATGTAAAGTTTTCAACCCCTCACAGGGGAGAGGGCTGCAGACGAGTGGTGTAATCGAATTGAGAAGTTCGCTGAGGATTAGACTGTTATGTGTCAAATTGTAATGCACCCGTTGCTAACTTAAAACCTGTCCTGTTGGAATTCCTTTAAACAAGGCGCATACGTAGTAAATTTGGTGTTATCTTAGTGATGTCGTTGATTTAAGATTTATCGATTCTAAAACAGCTCTTGTCAATGAACTGAAAGGTGAGCTTAAATACTGACAAGATGTTTTTCTAAAAATGGTAAAAAAAGCTAGACTTGACTTTATAGAATGGATTCCTTGAGACTTTTTAAAACAAAATCGGGTACCGTAATTTCTTATAAAGGAAATTTTTATGATTTTCCTTTTCCTTGGGATGCCCTCATTAACCGGGATCATTTGTATGAATACCTGGTTGAAGAAATTAAAAATACTTCAACAAAGCACACAGCAAAAGATTTCATGGCGAATCAATTACTCCCGCCCATTGGCAGCCAGGAAGTATGGGCCGCAGGCGTAACCTATTTCCGTAGCAAAGAAGCACGAATGGATGAATCTAAAGATACCGGTGGATCTTCCTTTTACGATAAAGTTTATGAAGCCGACCGGCCTGAACTTTTCTTTAAATCTGCACCGCATCGCGTGGCGGGAAGTGGCGATCGCGTTTATATACGCCAAGATTCCGCCTGGAATGTGCCCGAACCCGAATTGACTTTGTTTATCAATAGCAATGAACGAATTGAAGGGTACACCATAGGCAACGACATGAGCTCGCGCAGCATTGAAGGGGAAAATCCATTGTACCTGCCGCAGGCTAAAACCTATTCGCGAAGTGCAGCCCTGGGGCCATGCCTTTATGTACCTTCCGTTCCGATTTCACCAGACACTTCCATTTCAATGGAAATTGTGCGTGCAGGCAAAGTTATGTACCAGGATAGCGTTCAGATTAATAAAATGAAACGCAAACACAACGAATTGGCATCCTGGCTCTTTCGCGAATGCGATTTCCCTTCCGGTTGTTTTCTGATGACCGGCACATGCCTTGTTCCTCCCAGTGATTTTACCTTGGCAATCGATGATAAAGTGGCTATAACAATAGATGAAATTGGAACGTTGACTAATACTGTTGGAATGCGTATTTAATACATTGGCATGAACTATCTACCCTTCGTACTCTTACTCTTGATCGCGTGTCACTCGAAAAAAGACGCTAGGAAGAAACATAACATTAATTCTGACTCGATACCTGGAACCTACGCCTATGATCTGGCCTTTCTTAAAAAATATACATCGGTCATTGAACTGCGTAAAAGGAATGCAGGGTTGATTATCTCTAAAGATTACCAGGCACGTGTGATGACAAGCACCGCAGATGGCGATGATGGAAATAGTTACGGTTGGATTAATTATTCCCTCATCCAATCCGGAAAATTAAAGCCCCATATCAATCCCTTTGGCGGGGAAGATCGTTTCTGGCTTGGGCCTGAAGGCGGTCAGTTTGCACTGTATTTTAAAAAAGGGGATCCGTTTGATTTTGATCACTGGCAGACACCTGCCTTAATTGATTCAGAACCCTTTGAACTCGTCAGCAACCAATCCGATCAGGCCATCTTTAAAAAGGAATCGACAGTCACTAACTACAAGGGGTTTACCTTTCAGATTGAAATTCAGCGAACAATAAAACTATTGGATGCAATTACCATCGAAAAAGAGTTGGGGATTTCCTTGGGCAAATTAAAGGCTGTTGGCTTTCAAAGCGAAAATATCCTCACCAATAAAGGAACCGAACCGTGGACAAAAAAGAATGGATTACTCTCCATCTGGATACTGGGAATGTTTAACCCTTCAGATAAAACAATCATTATTTTACCCCATGAAAAACCAAACAAGAATAAAAAGATCACTGACGATTATTTCGGATCGATACCCTCCAACCGGTTAACAGACACCGATAGTCTTTTGCTTATGATGGGCGATGGGAAATATAGAGCAAAAGTAGGCGTCCCTCCTTCCCTAGCCAAAAACGTAATCGGTAGTTATGATGAAGCAAAAAACATTCTTACGCTTGTAAAATTTGATCTGACGAAAGATGGCACTTATGCGAATTCTAAATGGGAATTACAAAAAGAGCCTTATCAGGGTGACGTAGCCAATGCCTATAACGATGGGCCGCAAGCAGACGGAAGTCAACTCGGTCCATTTTACGAGTTAGAAAGTTCTTCCCCTGTAGAAGAATTAAGGAAGGGAAAAAGTCTTCACCACCGTCATTTCACATTGCACTTAGAGGGGGACCCAGCATCCCTCAATCAGGTTGCGAAAAAAGTGCTGAGCGTTTCGTTGAAAAATTTATCTTTCCACTAGTTTATCTCATGCAAAGAAACTTTACCATTTCAATTCTATTATTTCTGGCTGGCTTTGTTCTCATAACGTGTAACAAAAGCCCTTCAAAAAATGAAATAAAAATCAAAACCACAAAAGATTTTGAAGTTAAAGCGGATACTTCACTTTCCGATTGGAAAAAAGCACCCTGGGTAATACTTCCGAATCGGTCGGGCGCAAAAGATTATCTAACGCAATTCAAAATGCTTTATTCGGAGAGGGGTTTATATGTATTGTTTTTTTGTGACGATGATTCCATAACCGCCACACTCACGGATGACTTTGCTAACCTCTATAATGAAGATGTGGTGGAAGTTTTCTTTTGGCCGGATGAGTCCACTCCCCTTTATTTTGAATACGAATTGTCACCCCTAAATTATGAACTTCCTATTCTGGTTCCGAATTTTAATGGCAAATTTTTAGGATGGCTTCCCTGGCATTACGAAGGTGCACGAAAAACAAAACATGACGTAGTAATAGAAAAGGGTCGCTCCTGGACAGCCTCGTTTTTCATTCCCTATGCGTTGCTTACTCCGCTCAAAAATGTTCCTCCCCAAAAGGGAACGGTCTGGCGTTGTAATTTCTATCGGATCGACTATGATAAGGGAAACTCCGAATGGAGTTGGCAATTAACGAGAACTACTTTTCACGACATCCAACGATTTGGCCACGTGATTTTTAATTGACCACATTATAAATAGTCAGTGGATTAGCTTTGTTTTTTAATTTAACCTCTCCCATCTTGGAGCAACTGAACGATTCCTTCACTTTTTCAAATGCTGCTTCAGAAATAATAATTTGGCCTGGCTCAGCGGCACTTTGCAAGCGCTGTGCGGTGTTCACCATGTCACCGATCACGGTATAGTCTAGCCGCTTTAAGCTTGCTGACCCGATATTGCCCGAAATCATTTCTCCCGAGTTTATGCCGATGGCCAATTTAGGCAGATAGGCAATACCATCTTGTTCCGGTAGTTCGTCAATTTTCTTCCGCAAAGCCAGCGAAGCTTCCACAGCCCGATCCAAATGAAAATCACCGCGGAAGACAGCCATGATTGCATCGCCCATAAATTTATCGACATACCCGCCTTGGGAAATAATTTCAGGCACCATCAAATCAAAATATTTGTTCAATAGTTTCACTACGGTATCTGGCGATTCATGTTCTGATATCTTAGTAAACCCACAGATGTCAATAAACGCTACGGTGCCTTCCACTGTTTCATTGGCCATTAGGGAAGACTCAAATTCGCGGCTGTCCATAAAGTTGAGCACGGTTTCATCCACATACATTTTAAGTATATTATTTTCCTTGACCGCCTGTATCGTTTTCCTTACTTGGGTAGCATAGTCTATGGTTTTTTTAAGCGTCAACTCCAAGTCTTCAAAATTTACCGGCTTGGTAATAAAATCAAATGCCCCCCGATTCATCGCTGTACGAATGTTATCCATATCGCCATAGGCTGAAACGACCACTGCCTTGGCGAAGGAATTCGCTTCTTTCAATTTAGTGAGCAAGGTCAAGCCATCCATGACTGGCATGTTGATGTCGCTCAGTATCACATCCGCATCGGAATGTTCTTTCAATTTTTCCAAGGCATCAACA
The DNA here is from genome assembly GCA_027317105.1 of Cytophagales bacterium. Classification (GTDB taxonomy): domain Bacteria; phylum Bacteroidota; class Bacteroidia; order Cytophagales; family Cyclobacteriaceae; genus ELB16-189. The sequence continues at coordinate 4,933 of DAHVFH010000025.1, read as the reverse complement.
CCATTTACCGCAAACACAAATTCGTACTCTTTCTCTCGGATTTTCTGTCGGAATTTTTGTTTGATCAGTGTCTCCAAATCTACTTCATCATCAACCACTAATATTTTCGCCATCAGTTCTTGATTTTCAATTTTTCCTTTAATGCTGTGAAGTCAACCGGTTTGGTCAAGAAATCATCGGCACCCAGCTCCATAGCTATGTTAAAGTTTTCTTTGTCGCCATAGGCCGTGATCATCATCACCACGGGAGGTGGCTTATGGTATTTTTGCTTGATATGGCCTAACAATTCCAGGCCGCTCATGCCGGGCATGTTGATGTCTGAAAGAATGAGGACTGCCTCGTGTGAATTGGAATTCAAATACGACAATGCTTCTTCTCCGGAGAAAGCAAAAACAAATTCAACGATCTTCTCCTTGATTTCCTTTCGAAACCGTTGTTCAAAAAGGGTTTGCATGTCCTTTTCGTCATCAACTACCAATATTTTCATCAGAATTATTTGATTTTAGTATTTTAGCAAGTTATCCAATAGGCAATATAATAGTAAATTTTGCTTCTTCCCCTTCAATTGTCTCCACCTTTAATTCACCACCATGTGTTTTAATTATATCATAACTTAATGACAACCCCAACCCTGTTCCTTGCCCCGTAGGTTTGGTGGTGAAAAAGGGTTGAAAGATTTTATCTACAATGTTTTTTGGGATACCATTGCCGTTGTCTTTCACGCAAATGAAAACCTTGCCTTCTGCTTTAGTTGTTGCAACCTCTACAGTAGGTTCATATCCAGGCGTCCCTGCTTTCTGCTTCTCCGTCACCACATAAAAGGCGTTAGTAATCAGGTTAAGGATCACCCTACCAATATCCTGGGGAACAATGTTTATTTTTCCGATGGAGTCATTGAAGTCCGTTTTCATGGTGGCGTTGAATGACTTATCTTTCGCGCGTAGGCCATGGTAAGCTAACCGCAAGTACTCATCGGCCAACGCATTGATATCAGTGGGCTCCTTCGCACTCGAACTGCTTCGGCTATGCTGGAGCATACCCTTTACAATTGAATCTGCGCGCTTGCCATGAAAAAGTATTTTCTCTTCATTGTCGATCACATTTTTTGCTAACTTTTTTGCATCATCAAAATTTCCTTTATCAATTTCATCACCTAATTCGGCAAGTAGCTCCTTATTTACTTCCGAAAAATTGTTCACAAAATTTAATGGATTTTGAATCTCGTGCGCTATTCCCGCGGTGAGCTCACCCAGACTTGCCATTTTCTCTGATTGCACAAGCTGTTGCTGCGTTGACTTCAGTTCATTAAGTGTAGCATCAAGTTTTCTGTATGCGGAGGCATTGTCCAGCGCAATGGCCGCATAATTGGCCAAGTTCCTCAGCAGATTCACATGGTATTCCGAGTAGGCAGCTTTTTTGAAACTCTGCGTGGTAATTACTCCAGTGACTTTGCCTTGCAGCATCAAGGGTATGTAAACAATAGAATTTGGAGTTCTACCTTCTAGGGGTTGCCCATAGGAAGGGATGTATTGAACATATTCTTTCTCAAAGTCTGCGATTACAATTTCTTTCTTGTTTTTCAAGCACCAGATTGACAGCCAGCGTTCTTCATCGAGATAATTTGAGTACGGAGAAAGCATTACTCCCTCCTCTTTCGTGGATGGAAAATCGATACGGTTTTTCTCTTTATTATAAATTCCTACACCAAACACAGAAGCATCCATCAGTGCATTCACATTTTCGTATACGGTCTCTATGATCTTATCAATCGAAAGGGAAGATGTTATTGCTCGTCCAATTTTACTCAACTCCTCCGTATCGGCTCTACGTTTGTTTTCAGCTTCTGCACGGAGTTCTGCCTCCCGCAATGCTGTGCGTTCTTGCTCCTTCTTTGAAAGCATACGCCTTTGCAGTCGATCGAAGCCAAAAACAGCGGAAGCAAACAGGACAATAAAAAATAGATAAGCCCACCAGGTTTTATACCAAGGCGGCAGGATGGTGAATTGAATAGATGCGCCTTTTTCGTTCCAAGCCCCATCCGCATTTGCCGCTTTTACACGGAACCTATAATCTCCAGGAGGAAGGTTGGTGTAAGTTGCCGCGCGTTGGTTGCTTGCTTCAATCCATTCTTTATCGAAACCTTCAAGTTGATAACTGTATTTATTTTTGCCAGGATTAGAAAAATGGAGGGCCACGAAAGCAATGCTGATTTCATTCTGATCATAATTAAGGGTGATTTTTGCGTTCTTCGAAAGTGCCTGATTTAATGGTGACTCCGGCCCACCACCAATGGATTTATTAAAAAGTTTAAAATCAGAAATGACCACCTGAGGTGGTGTTGCATTGGTACTTAGATATTTGGGCTCAAATGCTGTAACTCCAAGCCCATTTCCGAAATAAAGAACACCGCTAGCACCTTTAGCAAAAGCATTCTGATTGTATTCCAACGCCATCAGGCCATCATCGAGGCCATAATTTCTAAACTTTTTGATATCTGGATCAAAGTTGCTTATCCCTCCGTTGGTACTCATCCATAGTGTACCCTTTTCATCTTCAAGGATACCATATATCAGGTCATTGGGAAGTCCATCCTTCATCGAGAAATGAGTGACCGTTCCCATTTTTGTATCAAATCGATTTAGTCCTCCGCCATTTGCCATCCCCAACCATAAAATGCCGGGTTCCGATTTACGTTCAAGGATGCTATAAATGGAATTATCGCTGATCTTGGTCGTATCACGTGAGTCGTAGGCAGACACAAGCGTAATCTTCCCAGATTCCTTCATCTGGTAAAGTCCCTTATTTGTACCAAGCCAAAGTGCCCCATTCGGTTCCTGTAGAATAGACAAAACAGCAGGCTCAATGATGGTACTATCCAGAGAAATCATAATCCGTGTGAAAATCCCTGTACGAGTATCAAAGCGATCAAGGCCACCGATGCTCCCTATCCATAGGTTACTTCGATCACCTGCAACAGGAACCAATGCGAAAATGGAATTTCGGCCTCTGTTTTTTTTCGTTCGCTCATGCGTAAAGCGTTTCACTTTTCCCGTTTTGCGATCAAAAAGATTGAGGCCACCACTACCACCGACCCAAAACTGCCCTGTTTCATCTTCAGCAAATGCCCTCAAGGAACCTGGAAGCAATGTGCTAAGATTATTGGGAACATGATGGTGACGAATCACCTTTCGGGTGGCCGCATCAAATTGGGTAAGAAAATCGCCAGCAGCTCCCACATCTGTTCCAACCCATAAGCTACCTTGGCTGTCTTCGTATACTCCCCAGACTAAACCTGGTGCTAGGCTGGAAGGATCATCAACAACGTTTTTGATATGTCTGAAGTTAACAGCACCCGGATTGAATACATTTACTCCTTCGGTACCTGTTCCCACCCACATCATACCAGTTCGATCCAAAAAAAGCGAGTTCACTCGATTGTCGCGCAAACTATTTTTGTCTCGAGGGTCATTGCGGTAGCTGGTAAACTTCTCCGTTCGCATGTCAAACCGGGCAATGCCCGTACCCGGGCCAGCTACCCAGAGAATATTTGGATCGGCCGGATCAGGCCTCACTTCATGGATAAAATTAAGAGGGTTAATTCCATCCTTATTGGGTTCAATTAAAAACCGTTTTGAGTAGCTCGTTTTACTATTCAACCTAACAAGGCCGTTGCCAGTAGCAAGCCATAAGATTCCTTGGCTGCCATGAGGAATGTATTGCCCCAGTACATTTAGTGGAGAGCCGTACCCCTGATTGACTTCCGGGTCATTTAGGAACCGTGTAACTGTTTCCGTTTTAGGATCAATGAGACTTATACCATTCGAAGATCCTGCCCAAATTTTGCCATCATGGTCTTCGCTTATCCAATAAAGCTGGTCGGAAGTGATCGAGTTTGAATTTTTTGGGTTATGCCGATAATGAGAAAAACGACCCGCTTCACCAGCGCGCATTCGATTGAGTCCTCTATCAAATGTACTCACCCAAAGGTCACCATTGCTCGCCTCAAATGGGTAGAATGGCCGATCGCTTGAAATACTGGTAGAATCATCCGGATCGTGACGATAATGTATAGCACTTCCTGTATTGGGATCCATCCGGTTTAAACCACCACCTTCAGTGGCTACCCAGATGTCTCCGTTACTAGCTTCCGATGTGCCCCATACCCAGCTACTTGAGAGAGAGGTAGTGTCAAAAGGGATAGAATTAAATACTTTAAATTCATACCCATCATAACGGTGCAGACCACCTTGGGTAGCTATCCAAATATATCCCTTCTTATCCTGCATGATAGTATTTCCTGAGGACTGCGCAAGGCCATCTTCAATACTTAGTTGCTCGAAACGTAAAGTAGGGGCTTCACCAGAGGAAAGGTTGGCTTTTGGAGTCGACTTCTCTGCCTGGGCCTGGGCTTTTATAGTTGCCGATATAATCCAAAGCATCAGTGCAACAGAGGCACAAAATTTTATTGGTGAATAAAATTTTGCAAGAGTGCGAAATAGTTTTGATCGAAGATCTTTTTCAGGCTTCATTGAATCTGTGGAAGGTGAGAAGTTATCGAGTAAATTTGGCAATAAAAAGTCAAACAGCTAGCACTAATTTCCTGAAGATAGCCCTAAGGTAAAAATAAATTTTGTTCCTTTGCCCATGCCACCAGCAACTTTTCAGGTCCCCACCGTGTGCCTTCACAGTATCATACGTTGTCTGAACTACCGATTTGCACGGATGGACAGATTGCACGGATTTCAGTTGCATAACACAAGTCGTTTAAAAGGTGAGGCTTTTGCTACCGAAGTTAATTACCCAAATTTAGCCTGTGTTTTATACACTACACCAATTTCTAAGCCCAAATGCCTGTCCTTTGGGCTTTTTTTGGTGTAACGGATTTTTTTCTTTTAATTTGTAGTGTATAATACATACACTACATGGCATTTAT
>DAHVFH010000016.1 GCA_027317105.1 Cytophagales bacterium | reverse complement strand
GCAGTACATATATCGTTTGCCCCGGTTTCAACTCATTGGTGGTAAGGTTGTTCCATGAGATCAATTGCTGAACGGTGGCGCCATACATTTTTGAAATAGAAAACAAAGTTTCTTTGGCCGTTATAGTGTGGACACCGCGTAGCGATTTCATGGTGGGAACTTTGTAGGGCGCTTTGGCAACAACAACTTCTTTCTTTTTCACAATTAATTCTTGACCTAAATCGAGCGAATTATCTTTAAGATTGTTCCAAGTTTTCAAATCATCAATGGTAACTTTATACATTCTTGATATTGAAAATAACGTTTCATGTGCCACAACCTTGTGAAGACCATTCCCTTTTTCAGTTTTCTCTTTTGGGAAATAAGGTATTTTCAACTCTTGTCCTACGGAAAGGCCGGCATCGGCTTTTGGGTTACTCTCGATTAAGGAAGCTACCGGAACTCCATACTTTCTGGAAATGGCATAAAGGGTTTCTTTTGGATCAACCTGATGGATAATGAATTGCTTTCCGTTGATAGTCTCTAAACGCAGCGAATCAATTGGCGAAGAAAATGCCATTAAAGATAAAAGACATAGGCCGAAGGATGCAATGGTGTGAATTGCGGATATTGAGTTTTGAATTTTAAATTTTGGTTTTGTCATTCTGAGTATCTTTATACAAAAATACGACTGATTGTGATGATGCGAAAGCTACTTTTTATTATTGGAATTGCCCTAACGGCTAATACGGTCACTTTTGCCCAAAAATCTGCTCCTCTTGCAAGAGCAAAAGTTATGGTCATGGACATCAAAGCTGAGATTGACCCCCGCATGTTGCGGTATGTAAAACTTGCCATTGAACACGCAGAAAAAACAAAAGCCGATTATGTAATTGTGGATATGGATACCTACGGTGGCGTGCTCACCGATGCCAAAGATATTGTAGATGTGATCATGGACTTTGAAAAACCAATTTGGGTTTTTGTCAATAGCGATGCCGCCTCGGCTGGAGCGTTGATTTCGATTGCCTGCGATAGCATATACATGTCGCCAGGGGCTAGCATTGGGGCAGCTACCGTGGTTGAAGGTGATGGAAAAGCGGCACCCGATAAATATCAATCGTACATGAGATCGATCATGCGATCAACGGCAGAAGAAAACCATCGCGACCCGCGCATTGCAGAGGGCATGGTGGATGAGCGAGTGGTGATTGATAGTATTAAACAAGCCGGTAAAGTGATTACGTTCACTACCAGCGAAGCCATCAAATACCATTACTGCGAAGCCAAAGTTAATTCTATTGAAGAAATATTGAAGCGCAATAAAATTGAAGCCTACGAAATCGATCATTTCGAATTAGATGCAACGGAAAAAATCATTTCGTTTTTCATCAACCCCTTTATCAGCGGCTTGTTGATTCTAATCATCATCGGAGGTCTTTATTTTGAATTGCAAACGCCCGGTGCTGTATTTCCAATTGCCGCCTCGCTCTTAGCCTTAGTGCTATATCTTGTTCCGTATTACCTCAACGGTCTGGCTGAATATTGGGAAGTAATCGCGCTGATGGTAGGCATTATCCTGCTGATCGCAGAGATATTTATCATCCCGGGATTTGGTGTGGCTGGGATAGTAGGGATCACCCTTACGATAGTTTCGCTCGTTCTCATTATGCTGAACAATGACTTTTTCAATTTTGAATTTGTGCCGTTAGGCGACATTGTTAGGGCCACCTTCTCTGCTGTTGGCGGTCTTGTAGGTGGTGCTTTACTTTTATTTTTTGGTGGAGCAAAACTTACGCAAACCAAAGCGTTTAAACGTATTGCCTTAATGGAAACCCAACAGAGTTCGCATGGCTATTCCGTAAACTCCTCCTCAAAAGAATTGATTGGCAAAACAGGGATTGCGCATACCGTTTTGCGACCAAGTGGTAAAGTAATGATTGATGATCAGGTGTATGATGCCTTTACGCGCGGTGATTACATTCAAAAAGATGAGGCAGTTGAAGTGGTGGGTACAGAGGGCGTGACGTTGAGAGTGAAAATAGTTAAAGTTTAAACAAACCTCCTCATCCTGTGTCCTCACCAGACCGAAATGAAATAATTGTGGCCTGTGAAAATATAGCCCACGGGTTCAAAGTGGAATAAAATCGCAACAATTGTTAAATAGAAACCCTATCAAGCTCCCATGAAATCATCTTCAATGAAAAACTTGGCCTTCCTTTCTATTTTTGCTTTTATTTCATATTCCTGCATCGGTCAGCAGGTTTCAGACTCAATTTTATTTCAGCAAAGTTTAAATTCATTTGCGAAAGGTCGATAAAATTGATGCCAATATATTTGCCATTCCTAATCTTTTGTTGAACGGAAGTTTGGATTTCCTTTTTTCAAGGCATATTTATCCAAAGGCGCATATGACAATGGAACCGGAGTAGTCACCTCAAGTTGGCGCGTTTCTTCCACAACGTAGCTACTTCACCAAAAGAAAAAATGCTATCCCTGTTATTATTTTTTCGGATGATGAAAAATTTTCGGCTGCCGATTACCTTAGTGTGTTTTCCCCAGTTTCGTTTGGTGACGTGCATAGTTTAAATGACAGGCCTAAACGAGTAAGCATGAAAAACTTAGTCTGTTATTCGCAGTTTTTGAAGCTTTACCTCTACTCGATCGATCTTGGAACAAATTCTGCTTTTCGAAAGAAGTAAGATATTCCGGCCACTCCCACAGGCAGAAACGATTTGGACTTCTATTGATCTTCTGTGCCGTCAGATCTTTCGACCTGACGATCTTCAAAATTTAATTTCTGCCCATATCCTCGGCCTGTGTCCCTACAATGTCGAAACAAAATAATCGTGGCCTGTGAAGACACAGGCACGGGTTCAGGTCAAGATAAATCATGGAAACTTACGAATACGCTTGTATCGCCTCCACAATTCCATCAGGCACAGCTACACCGCTGAAAAATATTCCAACGCAATACACTTTCTCGTAATAATTTGCCCGCTCAATCGCTAGCGGCAAAGAACTCACTGATAATGATGTGAATGAAAAAGTGAAAATTAAGATCATCAATAGTGCAATTATGGGTGCATGGAATAACACCACACCAGCTAAACTGATCATGTTCACCAAAAAACTGAGCTGGAATGATTTTTGGACACCCTTCTTATTCACCCAATTGCTAATCGGTAAAATTATCAGCGTAGAAAAAATCAGCACCAAAACTAATATCCATTTGCCGGCCAGGCCACCGGAGAACAGACCAAGGTTTGTCTGCAAAATATCAGGAAAGTAATTGAACAACATTGTGGTTGGAAACCCCAAGGCAATGCCCAGAAAGAAAATGAAAACGTAAGAAGATTTTTGGGTATCCAATCTCATCTCTGTTTTTGGTTTCCCCGGATGCAGATTAAAAAGACTAATGGAATTTCTTTTTAAGGCCAGCCCCGAAACAAACACCGCAATACCACCGATCATAAACGTAATTGGGGCACCGAGGTAATCGATCAAATCGATGATTACCGGCTCAAGCGAATACAACAAATTTGCCACGATCGTGAGTATAGCCATGGCGCGCGGAAGCTTGTCAACGGGCACAAATAGTTCCAACGTAGAAAGTGCGGGGCTTGTAAAAATACTCATCGCGATCAGCCAGCATACAATCAGCAACGGCAATATCCATTTAAAGTATTCCCCAGGATTGCCCAACAAGGTAAAGGCAACGGCCATGAAAATCATCGCGGCAAAACTGATCCCCGTAGAAATTACTGGTATTCGCGAGCCTTGTTGAAACCGAAAACGATCGCCAAGGCGGCCGGCAATAGGCGGTGTGATTACCAGAATGATCCCTTGAACGACCATTAATATAAAGGTATAGTCCGTAAAATGAAATTGTATTAATAACTTAGGCTGGTAATTGTGGTAGGCAATCCATCCGATAACGATGGAAGCGTAAAGTGCAGAGAGGCTCCAGAGTTGGGGCCATTCAATGGCTTCTGATTTTGAATTCTCTAAGGAGGAGGCTGTCGTTGTATTCATGCTTTTAGATTTGACTTATTTCTAACATACGAACTTACCTTTTCTTTAGGATTTTCCATTTTCCGATATTTTAAAAGAGTGGTCATGGCAGAGAATTTCCTATTTTTGACCCCTTAAATCTAAGTTTTTAGGAAGCATGGCACTCTCGACAAAATATAACCCCGCGGAAACCGAAGACAAATGGTATAAATACTGGATGGAGAAGGGTTTTTTTCATGGAAAAGCAAACAAAGAAAAGGAACCCTATAGCATCGTAATTCCCCCACCCAATGTAACGGGCGTGTTGCATATGGGGCACATGCTTAACAACACGATTCAGGATGTCCTTATCCGCAAAGCGCGCATGGAAGGCAAAGAGGCTTGCTGGATACCGGGCACAGACCATGCTTCCATCGCAACCGAAGCACGTGTAGTGGCCATGCTCCGCGAAAAAGGGATAAAGAAATCTTCACTGTCGCGCGATGAGTTTTTGAAATATGCCTGGGAATGGAAAGAGAAATACGGTGGTATTATTCTCGATCAATTGAAGAAGCTTGGTGCTTCCTGCGATTGGGAGCGAACGAGCTTCACCATGGACACTGAATATTACAAAGCCGTGATCAAGGTGTTTGTCGATCTTTATAACAAAGGCTACATCTACCGAGGCATGCGTATGATCAACTGGGATTGCGAAGCCAAGACCGCATTGTCCAACGAAGAAGTTTTGTACAAAGAAGATGGTGAGCGATCAGTGCTTTATTCTGTTCGCTATAAGATAAAAGATACAAAAGATGAATGGATGGTTATCGCCACCCAGCGACCAGAAACCATCATGGGTGATGTGGCCATAGCGGTAAACCCTACCGATGAACGTTACCTCCATCTTATTGGAAAGAAAATTTTAGTGCCTTTTATCAATCGCGAGATTCCTGTAATTGTCGATAGCTATGTGGATAAAACTTTTGGTATAGGTTGTTTGAAAGTAACGCCTGCCCATGATGTCAATGACTATGAAATCGGGTTGCGCCATAGCCTCCCGGTGATTGATACGATCAACGATGACGGCTCACTGAACGAGAAATGTGAACTCCCAAAATTCATCGGTAAAGATCGGTTTGCGGTACGTAAGGAAATAGTGAAAGACTTGCGCGAAGCTGGGCACTTGGTAAAAGAGGAAGAGTTTATAACGCGTATCGGAAGAAGCGAGCGGACAAATAGCGTAGTAGAGCCCAAGCTTTCTTTGCAGTGGTTTGTGAAGATGAAGGAGATTTCAGTTCGGGCGAAAGAGGCGGTGGCGAACGATGACATCCATTTACATCCTTCCAAATTCAAGAACACCTATGCCCACTGGATGGATAACGTTCGGGATTGGTGTATCTCACGCCAGTTGTGGTGGGGACATCGCATTCCGGCATGGTTCGCCCCTGACGGCACATTCATGGTAGCTGAATCGCAAGAGGAGGCATTTAGAAAATTCAAAATTCAAAATTCAAAATTCAAAATTGAAGATTTGAAACAGGATGAGGATGTACTCGACACCTGGGCATCGTCCTGGCTTTGGCCAATGGCGGTATTTAATGGATTCAATGAGGAAAGTTTCAGTAACGGAAAAATTGATTCTTCAAAGAATATGGAGTTGAGCTATTTCTATCCCTCTAAAGTTTTGGTAACGGCACCTGAGATACTGTTCTTTTGGGTGGCACGGATGATCATTGCTGGGTACGAATACATGGGAGAAAAACCCTTTGAAGACGTTTACCTTACCGGTATTGTGAGGGATAAGCAAGGAAGAAAGATGTCTAAATCATTGGGTAATTCTCCTGACCCGCTCGAACTGATTAATACGTATGGAGCCGATGGAGTTCGCACCGGCATGCTGTTCAGTTCACCTGCGGGCAATGACTTATTATTCGATGAAAAATTATGTGAACAAGGGCGAAATTTCGCCAACAAAATTTGGAATGCGTTTCGATTGGTGAAGGGATGGGAAATCGCATCGCACGGGCAGCCAGAAGAAAATAAAATAGCGATTGAGTGGTTCGAATCAAAACTCAATAAAACGCTGGCCGAATTGGAAGATCATTTCAGTAAATTCCGGATGTCCGATGCGTTACACACACTGTATAAACTTACGTGGGATGATTTTTGCGCGTGGTATTTAGAAATCATCAAACCTGAATTTGGGAAACCGATTGATGAGAAAACATATACCAAAACCGTTTCTTTTTTTGAGTCATTATTAAAACTGCTTCATCCGTTCATGCCTTTTATTACGGAAGAGTTGTGGCATGAACTAACAGATAGAATTCCGGAAGATTGTATTATCGTAGCAACATGGCCAGTGGCACAATCGGCTGACGGGAAGATCATCAACCAAAGTGAAATTGCCTTTGAAGTGATTACACAAGTGCGCAACGTGCGCAATGCAAAAGGGATTTCGCCAAAAGAAAGCTTGCCGCTGTTTGCCAAATCTGTCACGAATGAATTCGGATCTTTTGTTCCGGTTATTCACAAGCTCGCTAATTTGACTTCGGTAAAATTTGTTGAGGAAAAAATTGAAAATGCCACCGCGTTCATGGTGGGCACACAAGAGTTTTTTATTCCACTTGATGGCAAAGTTGACTCCGCCAAAGAAAAGGAAGAGCTTATCAAAGAGATTGAATACAACGAAGGGTTTCTTGCTTCGGTGATGAAAAAGCTTTCGAACGAGAAATTTGTAAACGGAGCGCCTCCTCAAGTGATTGAAGTGGAGCGCAAGAAAAAGACAGATACCGAGATGAAGATAAAGGCGTTGAAAGAGCGGGTTGAGAGTTTAAAGTAATTTCACCGCCCACAATCACCACTTTGATTGGAGGTGTGTTCGACAGATCAATTAGGTGTGCCAAGTAGCAATAATTCAAATCTTTTCTTTTCTATATTGATAAATTGCTACAAGTGGAATAAGGAGGATGAAAAGAAGCATCCCTAAAATGATTAGTTCATATGCACCACTAAAGTGGAGTACCTTAAAAAATAGCCCTAACGATAATGTCATGAGCGTGATTGTACCCAGAACATAAACAGTTATTCTCATACTTTGAACTAGTTAGAAATGATCTTAAATGCGAGGCAACAAGATATGAAAGTCAAAAGGTGTTAAGCAATCTTTGTCTAATTTATTTTGAGTTAACTCCCAGTTAAAGTGCATCATTTGCATCGTGGAACACTCACAATGGGATTCCTGCATTCGAAGACCTCAGCCGGAATGACTCCTTGGGTTGGGTGTTTTCACAACGAAAGCGATTATACCCGCGCAGCCATCAGCAACTCAATATTCTTAAACTTCATTTTGAATTTTCGGGCGATGAATTCACTGACAAGGTTTCCTTTATAGATGTAGACACCGCGCATAAACCAATTATGGGCGTAGATCATCTCCTCAATTCCACCTTCTTCAGCCGCCCGTAAAATGGTAGGCGTAAAGATGTTGCTTAAGGCCGTTGTGGCCGTATTAGCCACGCGAGCCGCTACATTGGGCACGCAATAATGGATCACGCCATATTTTCTAAAAACTGGTTTGGCGTGTGAAGTAATTTCTGAAGTAGCAATACACCCACCTTGGTCGATGCTCAGATCAATAATTAAAGAGTCCTGCTTCATTGCCTTCACCATTTCTTCACTGACCACATGACGTGTTTTTCCTTTTTCTGCACGTAACGCGCCAATCACCACATCGGCATTTTTTAAACTTTCGCTCAACGTCACCGTATCTATCGTAGAGGTATAAAATTGATTCCCCAACGTGTGTTTTATCCTGCGCAGCTTATAAAGATGGTTATCGAAGATTTGAATTTCAGCCCCCAAACTAAGTGCTGCACGTGCAGCATATTCGGCCACTGTGCCCGCGCCAATGATTACTACTTTCGTGGGAGGAACACCCGTGATCCCACCTAAAATAATTCCTCGGCCATTTTTTGCCGTACTTAAATATTCTGCGGCAATCAGCATCACCGTACTTCCTGCAATTTCACTCATCGCTCGTATGATTGGCATGCCGCCCACTTTGTCTTCAATAAACTCATAAGCGAGTGCCGTTACTTTTTTACGCTGTAAGGCCTGCACCCGTTCTTCATTTAAATAGCCAAGTTGCAAAGCTGAAATCAACGTTTGACCAGGTTTGAAATACTCCATTTCCTCTAACGTGGGCAGTTCAATCTTCATGATAAAATCGGCCTTATAGACCTCCTGAGGAGAGTATACAATTTTTGCGCCCGCTTCACTATAGGCGCGGTCGGTGAACTTGCTGCCCGCACCGGCATTGCTTTCCACCCACACCTCATGGCCATTGTTAATCAACAAGGCAACTGCATCGGGCGTGAGGCTGATCCGGTTTTCCTGGAGTGCTATTTCTTTGGGGAGTCCAATAAAAAAAGAATGATTGCCTCTTTTTATTTTCATTAATTGTTCTTGTGGGGAAAGGCTGGCTTTTGCCAAGGCTTCAAACCCTGTTCTCTTTTTTTCAGGCATGATTTCCGTACCGAATTAATCGGGTTTGCTCATCAATAATATCTAGTTGCAATTCAAAATAGTTCATTGTTAAAAGGGAAGGGATTTTTTCGGGCCATTCCACCAAGCACCAATTACCCGAATCGAAATACTCTTCAGTGCCAATATCAAATGCTTCCGCTTCATTTTTTATCCGATAAAAATCAAAATGATAAATGGGCTGACCGTTCATGTCCTGATATTCGTTGACTATAGAAAAAGTGGGGCTTGTTACATTTTCTACGATGCCGCGCTCAGCAACAAGTGCTTTGACTAAGGTGGTTTTTCCTACACCCATCGGGCCGCGTAAGATCCACACCGATTGGCGTTCACCCATTTTTATCAATTTTTTAGCAAGGCCGCCTATCTCACCCTGTGAAAAGGCAATTCTATGTTCCTTGGCGACTAATTCAGGCATTCTTCGAAGATAGGGAAATTATAGGAATAATCATTTCTTCCAGGCTTACCCCTCCGTGCTGAAAGGTGTCCTTATAAAAATTCACGTAATAATTGTAGTTGTTAGGATAGGCAAAAAATTGGTCTTCCGTTGCAAAAACGTAAGAGGAGGAAACATTTTGTTTGGGTAAGAAAAAGCGTTCGGGCTTGTGTGCCTCCATAACTTTACCGGTTTCGTAGCCTAAATTTTTCCCTTGCTTATAGCGTAAATTAGAATTTACAGTTTTATCCCCAACGATTTTAAATGGCCGCTTTACACGTATGGTACCGTGGTCGGTGGTGATAATCACTTTTAATTTTTTTTCAGAAATTTTCTTGAGAATTTCCAATAATGGAGAATGGATAAACCACGATTTGGTAATGGAGCGATAGGCGGCTTCATCTGGAGCAAGTTCTCGGATCATCGCCATGTCTGTGCGGGCATGAGAGAGCATGTCCACAAAATTATAGACAATAACGTTAAGCGCATTGCCATACAAATTGTTGATGGAGTCAGCCAAGTTGCGGCCTTCTTCCAGTTGTTTGATTTTGTTGTAAGAAAATTTAATATTAAGATTATTCCGTTTCAATTGACGCGCTAAAAATTCGTCTTCAAAATTATTTTTACCATCGTCCACATCTTCCCCTACCCAAAGTTCGGGATACGTTTTGGCCATTTCAGAAGGCAACATGCCTGAAAAGATGGCGTTGCGCGCATAGGCAGTTGTTGTTGGCAAAATCGAATAATAGGTTTCCTCCTTATTCACATTAAAAAATTCTTCGATCACGGGCTCAATCGTCTTCCATTGATCGTAGCGCAAGTTGTCAATAATGATCAAAAATGTGGATTGGGTAGTCGACAATTCAGGGAAGACTACCTTTTTCATCAACTGATGAGAAAGCAGGGGACGCTCAATGTTTGGGTTATTGAGCCAGCCTTCATAATTTTTTTTGATGAATCGGCAAAAATTGGTGTTGGCATCTACTTTTTGGCTGTCCAGAATATCGGCCATATCTCGATTATCCACTTGTTCTAACTGCAATTCCCAATAGACAAGCTTTTTATAAATATCAGCCCATTGTTCATGGTTCATGTTATCGAGCAAGGCCATGCTGATTTTCCCAAACTCCAATTGATAGTTGTGATTTGTTTTTTCAATCACGAGGCGTTTGTTATCGAGGATTTTTTTTACAGAAAGTAAAATCTGACTGGGGTTAATCGGTTTGATAAGATAATCTTCAATCTTTGCCCCGATGGCCTCTTCCATTATCCGTTCTTCCTCATTTTTGGTGATCATTACTACGGGTAAGTGTGGCTTATTATTCTTGATGAGGTTAAGCGCCTCAAGGCCGCTCATGCCAGGCATGTGTTCGTCCAAGAAGACCACATCAAAATGTTTGGCTTCGCTTAGCTCAACAGCCTCCGAACCATTGTTGACCGGAGTAATGTCATAACCCCTTTGTTGGAGAAATAAGATGTGGGGCTTTAGGAGGTCAATCTCGTCATCGGCCCAGAGAATAGTGTACCTTTGCATGCGTTAAAAAAGTCTAAGTTACGATTTAAAAATAGTAAGACGTGTTATTATTTAAATGAATGCCTTTCCTGCTCCTGTCCTTTGAAGAAGAAGTAAATAATGAGTGAGGATTTAAACTTTTCAATCTGTTGAACAAAAACAAAATCATTAACGATCCAGTCTACGGATTTGTTGCCATTCCAAGTCATCTTATCTTCGATTTGATTTCCCATCCTTATTTCCAACGGCTTCGGTTTATCCGTCAATTAGGCGTCAGCGACTTTGTTTATCCAGGTGCGGTCCATACTCGGTTTCATCATGCCTTGGGGGCCATGTACCTGATGGGCAGAGCGTTGGAAAGCCTCCGAAAAAAAAATATTGAAATCAGTAATGCCGAATTTGAGGCAGCACAAATTGCCATACTCCTCCATGATATAGGTCATGGCCCGCTCTCTCATTCGCTGGAAGAAACTTTGTTGCCGGGAATTCACCATGAAAGTATTTCGTATTTGTTTATGAAAGCACTAAACGAAGAGTTTAATGGAGCAATCAAGCTAGCGCTGAAAATTTTCCGAAACGGCTATGATCGAAAATTTTTTCATCAGTTGGTCAGTAGCCAACTTGATATGGATCGATTAGATTACCTGAAACGCGATAGTTATTTTACGGGCGTAATGGAGGGAACGATTGGCATTGACCGAATCATTGCCATGCTAAACGTCCATGATGATCACTTGGTAGTGGAAGAAAAGGGGATTTTTAGCATCGAAAGTTTTTTGCAAGCGCGAAGATTGATGTATTGGCAAGTGTACTTGCATAAAACTACTGTGAGTGCCGAGCGCATGGTAGTAAATATTGTGAGACGAGCGCAATACCTTGCACAGGCGGGAGAAAAAATAAATGGCAGCGAAGCATTGTTGTGGTTTTTGGAAACAAAATTTTCGCTCAGTGAATTTGCAAGCAAACCCGATGTCATTGAAGCTTTTGGACACTTGGATGACAACGACTTTTGGGGAGCCGTCAAACTTTGGCAAAATCATCCTGACGCCATACTTTCTGGACTCTGTAACCGCCTGCTGCAGCGAGACCTTTTTCAAATTCAATTGACGTTGTCTCCTATAAAAAAAACAAATATTGAGAAAGTAAGATCGGAGATTCACAAAGCCTTTGGCATATTAAGAAATGATACTAACTATCTTTTTTCACACGGAATTGTGAGCAATGAAGCCTATGTTTCGGGTGGACAAGCTATCCATATCCTAATGAAAAATGGCTTGGTTCTCGATATGGTTCAGGCCAGCGACCTGCCCACGATTCAAGCCATGACCAAAATCGTTAAAAAAAACTATCTTTGCTGGCCTAAAAACTTATCTTTGTCAAACGATCTTTAGGCTGTTGAATCATTGAGCATCAGTTATTTGTATAATTTTTTAGACTTGGCCCAAGTTTTTTGTTATTCAATCCAACTCCGTGAATTATGGAATTTACTATTAATCAAATCGCAGGTATGCTGAATGGAACGGTGCGAGGTGATGGAGCGCATAAAATTAACATGTTAGGAAAAATTCAGGATGCAAAAAGGGGACAGGTCACTTTTTTATCAAACCCTAAATATGAACAATACATTTACACAACGCAGGCGAGCGCGGTAATCGTAAAAAGGGATTTTCAGGCCCGAAAGGAAATTACCACTACACTTATTTTGGTAGATGATCCCTATTCAAGTTTTACCGTATTGTTGGAAGAATATCATCGGGTAATAAGTTTTCAAAAAATTGGCGTTGAAGAACCAAGCTTTATTGGTAAAAACGTTTCCGTTGGAAAAAATATCTATCGGGGTGCTTTCTCTTATATTGGCGAAAATGTCATGGTGGGAGAAAACGTAAAAATATACCCTCATGTTTACATCGGTGATCATGTGCGCATCGGTGATAATTCCATTTTGCATTCCGGTGTGAAACTTTACGCGGGATCGAAAGTGGGGAAAAACTGTTTGATCCATTCGGGTACCGTCATTGGCAGTGATGGTTTTGGGTTTGCACCGCAGGAAGATGGCTCTTATAAAACTATTCCCCAGCTCGGCAACGTAATCATTGAAGACAATGTGACGATTGGCGCAAATACGGTGATCGATTGTGCCACCCTTTATGGCGACTCCACAGTCTTACGAAAGGGAGTTAAGTTGGATAACCTGATCCAAATAGCGCACAATGTTGAAGTGGGTAAGAATACGGTGATCGCAGCCCAAACGGGGATTTCTGGATCGACAAAAATTGGAGAAGGTTCCGTTCTCGGTGGCCAAGTTGGTATTGCAGGTCATTTGGTACTGGCCAATAACACAAGTATTGGTGCTCAAGCAGGGCTCGGAAAATCAATAAAAGAAGAGGGGGCAAAGATTATTGGCTCTCCGGCCTTTGATGTAAAAGAATATTATAAGGCGTATGCCGTATTCAAAAACTTGCCCGCCTTGAAAGATCGTCTTCGTGAATTGGAAAATAAGATGAGGCAATTAAATGGCTCACTTGAAAGCCAAATTGAGAAAATGGAAGAGGGCGAGTGAATCCAAGACTTACGCGCTTACTTATTTTTCTGAGCGGTCAAGTCAATTGGAAGTCTCCTTGCAAAATTTTCACTATTCCCTGTGATTGGTTTTGTATTGCAAACCGTTCGCTTCACCAGTTCATTCATTTCCAGTTCCTGCAATTCTTTTGAAAGCAATAGCCGTTTTCTAACTTTATAAAATGGAAGTTAAGTTGATCGGCTGTTCAATTTTGATTTTAATTGTACTCTCTTGTTCGGATAAACAGGGAATCTTCAAGTTGCGACCTACGCGGGCAACGGCACAATGGGATCAATGAATGGCAAACCGTTGGAAGCCTCCTTCTCCAATCTGATAGGTTTGGCCGTAGATGGGGAAGGCAATATATTTGTAGCCGACTCAAGAAATAATTTGATTCGCAAGATCAGTAAAGACGGCTTGGTCACTACCCTTGCCGGAAGTGGCGAGGTAGGTTCAAAGGATGGCAAAGGAACGCGCGCTTCATTTTTTTCCCCAACCGCTTTGACGGTTGATAAAAAAGGCATTGTCTATGTGGCGGATACACACAATAATTTGATCCGTGCCATAAATCCAGATGGCACTGTTACCACCCTTGCAGGGAAAACGGGATTAAAGTTTGATAATCCTTCGGGAATTGCCGTTGACACTTTCGGAAACCTATACGTCTCAGATTGGAATAATCAGATAAGGAAGATCACTCCCGATGGCGAGGTTACAAATTTTGCAGGGCACGGCACTCGAGGTGCA
This sequence comes from Cytophagales bacterium, assembly GCA_027317105.1. GTDB lineage: Bacteria > Bacteroidota > Bacteroidia > Cytophagales > Cyclobacteriaceae > ELB16-189. Next base: position 1,435 of record DAHVFH010000016.1, on the reverse strand, counting down.
CTGAACGGAGATAGATCAAAAGCAACATTTTACTTACCTTATGGCCTTGCGGTTGACCTTCATGGAAATCTGTTTGTTTCCGATTGTTATAATAATCAAATCCGAAAAATAAGTCCAGCGGGTCAAGTAACTACTTTAGCTGGAATGATTGTTAAAGGGGCTCGCAATGATAGGACTGATTCTTCTTCATTTTTCCACCCGGCAGGAATAGCGATTGATCAAATTGGAAATATTTATGTGGCTGACACCGGCAATAATTTGATCAGAAGAATTGGCGTTGATCATAGGGTAACTACTTTGGCGGGTACAGGAACTAGGGGATTAATGAATGGAAAAAAAATTGACGCCACCTTTTGGCGACCCACTGGGATTGCCGTGGATTCAGCGGGAAATATTTTTATTGCTGACTGTTTAAATAATGTAATACGTAAAATCAGCCAATAGAAATTAACCGATCAAAATTGAGACGGTTTAAAAATCGGATTATGAAAAAAATTATAGTTTTCTCATACTTTGTCTTTCTACTTGGTTTAGTTGAATGCAAAAAAAGCGAAACAATTGCCCCCAGCATTGTCAACCATTATTTGAACAATCCACAGCATATTTCAGTCCTTACCCAGCACAATGATAATACTCGCGCTGGCTTAAACAGCCACGAAACCTTGCTAACTACCGTCAATGTAAACGCTAAACAATTTGGTAAATTATTTTCGTTGGCTGTCGATGATCAAGTGTATGCGCAACCTTTGGTGGTTGGTGGTTTGTCTATTTCTGGCGCAAATCATAATGTGGTCTTTATTGCCACCGTAAGCAATACCCTATATGCTTTTGATGGCGACACGGGAGACTTATATTGGACAAAAAATTATACGGTTTCCGGGATGAGAACGCCTCAAGCGGGAGATATGTCTTCGTCCTGGTGTACACCTTATAATAATATTACTTTTAATATCGGCATTGTTGGCACTCCAGTAATTGATTCAGTCGCTAACACAATCTATTTTGTAGCCCGAAGTACAGATGGCAAAATCTTTCACCAACATTTGCATGCGGTTGATATTACTACCGGAAATGAACAATCGGGCAGTCCTGTTGAAATTATTGCAAATATGTCTGGAACCGGAGACGGAAGCATTAATGGTGTGGTAGGTTTCGATCCCCTCCGCAATAATCAGCGGCAAGGATTGGCATTAGTAAACGGTATTGTTTACATATCGTATGCCTCTCATTGCGATTGGAATCCCTTTCACGGTTGGATATTGGGATATGATTCAAAAACTTTGCAACAACAAATTGTCCTATGTATATAGGAAGTTGCTTCGAGGGAACAAATATTTCTTTTGAAAGCAAGAGGTAAATTTTGAGGTTTACCCCCTGCCTTCGCAAGATTGTTTGGGTTTCATAAAATTAAGATCACGTTTTCATATCTGCAAAT
>DAHVFH010000013.1 GCA_027317105.1 Cytophagales bacterium | reverse complement strand
TACGCACCCACTCCAACTCGCGTTGTAATGCCTTCTGACGTTTGCTTTCTGTTTTCTCTTCTTGCATCAACCGCTTTTGTTTTTGGTCGAGCCAGCTCGAGTAATTTCCCTTCCAAGGAATCCCTTCGCCACGATCCAATTCTAAAATCCATCCTGCGACATTATCTAAAAAATAACGATCGTGCGTTACCGCGATGATTGTACCTTTATATTGACGTAAATGTTCCTCCAACCATTGAACAGATTCTGCATCCAAATGGTTAGTCGGCTCATCGAGCAACAACACATCCGGTTCTTGAAGAAGCAATCGGCAAAGTGCAACTCTCCTCTTCTCCCCACCCGATAGATTTTCAATTTTCGTATCGCCCGGTGGTGTGCGAAGGGCATCCATGGCCCGTTCCAATTTATGATCGAGTTCCCACGCACCAATGGCATCCAATTTTTCTTGCACTTCACCTTGCCGAGCGATGAGCTTATCCATTTTATCTGGGTTCTCCAGTATATCCGGATCGCCAAATTTTTCATTGATGGCTTCAAACTCTTTCAAAAGGTCAACGGTGTCTTTTACGCCCTCTTCCACAATTTCTTTTACGGTTTTGGTTTTGTCCAACTGCGGTTCCTGCTCTAACAAACCCACAGAGAAGCTGAGATCGTAGACTACTTCGCCCTGAAACTCTTTATCAATACCCGCAATGATTCGCAACAGCGAAGATTTACCCGAACCATTTAATCCTAACACGCCAATTTTGGCTCCATAGAAAAAGGAGAGGTAAATATTTTTTAAAACTTGTTTTTGGGGCGGGTAAATCTTGTTTACCCCCGTCATCGAGAAAATTATTTTTTCGTCAGCCATGGAATTTTTAGAAATCGTTTGAGCCTGCAAATATTGCTTTTTTAATGCAATTGTTCATAAATTTTAAGGATGAACCGAGACCGATAATTCGAGTCGTTTTGAGAAATCGCCAACTATACGTGGCCGACTATTGACTATGGTCTAATTAATCTTATTTTTGCGGAAAATTAAAAAGGCACTATGTATTGGACATTGGAATTGGCTTCGTATTTGGAAGATGCGCCTTGGCCAGCAACAAAAGATGAATTGATTGATTTTTCTATCCGCTCTGGAGCTCCTTTGGAGGTGGTAGAGAATTTACAGGAATTGGAAGATGACGGTCAGCCGTACGAAAGCATCGAAGAGATTTGGCCCGACTACCCGACCAAAGAAGATTTCTTCTTCAACGAAGACGAATATTAACATAAGACTTAAATCAGGAAACTGATCGGACTAAGGGCGGGCAACTGCCCTTTTTTATTTTCTGTTTGCATTTAGCAAAGCCTCCGCCACAATTAAATCCTCAGACGTAGTGATCTTGATATTTTCATAACTCCCTTCAAAAAGGGAAATTTTGTGTCCCGATTTCTCGGCTACACTGGCATCGTCCGTTAAGCTCGGGTCTTCTTTTAATTGGTAAGCTTTTTTGATGAGTTGCAGGTCGAACGTCTGTGGAGTCTGTATTATTCTAAACTGCGAACGGTCAACCGCCTTCGTGTTGTCTTGTTCCGTCATGCGGATAGACTCTTTCAACCGCACGGCAGCAACAGCAGAACCATGCACAGCCGCCAAACGAAAAGAAGCGCCAATCAAATCAGCACTTACCAAAGGACGGACTCCGTCATGAATGGCTACCAAGCCTTCGCCTTCAATTTTATCTAATCCATTTTTCACCGATTGAAAACGAGTCGCTCCCCCTTTCTGTAGAATAATTGGGTGATCAACATTGAATTTCTTAACGATAGCATGCCAAAGCGTAATGTCTTCTTCCGGTAAAACCAGCACAATTGAAAGGGACAAAGAATAATTCAAAAAAGCTTGGATGGTGTGAAGGAGAATCGGTTTGCCATTCAACTCGATGAACTGTTTAGGTACTTCGCTTTTTATTCGCGTACCTTTTCCTCCAGCCACAATCAGGGCGTGCTTCGTGTGTTTCAAAGTGAATGAATGATTTTTTCTAAAGAAATTTTAAGGGAAGCCAGATGCACCGAAACAATCCTCCACACTACGCTGTAATCAATTATTTCGTAATCGTGGATAATTAAATTGCGCGACCGAATAATCCTTCCCCATTCTACATCTGGGTGATTGCTCCTGATATCCTTCGGCAATCGGTTAGCAGCTTCTCCGATAACGCTTAAGAGACGCAGGACGGCAAATTTTGTTTTGGGATCAGCAACAAATTCATCGAAAGTTTGCCCTTTGGTGAACTCTATTATATACTGAATGGACTCCAGCATATCCGCGACAAGGAAATGCGGTGATCGCTTAGACATAAATCAAATCTTCCTCTATATGTGGCCACATTCGTGGTTTGATGCCACCTTTACTGATCAAGTCTATTTTCTTCTCTTCAAAAATATTTTCAAGGTTAACCGCAATATCCACAAAATCCCAGCCCATCGGTTCGCTTAGTTCAACCATAACATCAACATCGCTTTCATCCGTCTCGTCCCCACGTGCATACGACCCAAACAAAGCCAGCGATGCAATAGGAAATTTTTTAAACAGTTCTCCTTTGTGTTCGCGCAAGCGTTTTAATATTTCTTCCTTGGTCAATTTGGGTTGAACGGGATTCATATTACAAAAATAACAAAAGCCTCGTTAAAAAGCCTTGCAACATATACTCAGCGCAGCTTGCTTAAAACATAGCCTCCCCGCTCCTGTTTATTGATAATCGGCCCTGATGGGGTAAGAATAAGGTTTTCACCTGATCGCAACGTAGTAAAAGGTTTTGGCGGGGTATTGGGTTCAGCGGCATCGTAAATAATTACCTGATTTGAGATGGCAATCAACACATGGCTTCCTTCCGTCATCAGGTTTCCATATTGGCGCCAAGGCCCCACCGGAAAACTTTTAAATGTTTTCATCCGGCCATCCACGGGAGATAGCGTGGCAAAAACAACATTATCGATTTTATGATCGGCCTGTGTGTTTATCCCCCCCACGTAACCGCCCACCGCAACAGACAATAAAATGCTAGCGGCCGTGGTGGCAACTGCCCGTGTAGCATCGGGCTTCCAACCCTCGCCCACTAATACCAGATTCCCATCCGGGTCAAAAACATGCCCCATAATATGCAGTCTTCGTGTGGAAAGGCGGGTGGCAGAATCAACACGATCAAATATTTTTTCACCCGAAAGGCTGAACATGCTCATATAAAACCGACCCGTCTTCGCATTACCCGTTTCAAATTCGCTTCCCGCCACCATCAATTCACGGCCATTCGATGTAAAAACTGAAATCGTGCGATATCCCTGACCATTGGCCGTAAAAGGAATGGTCTTCAGCATCCTTCCCGAAGTTTTATCAACAAAATGAATTTGGTTCAAACCTACTTGATTCATTCCATTAGAATAGGATGTAGTCATGCCAATTAATAAGCTATCTGTGAATTGCATGTTGGATAAGGGTGGCGCATTGGATACCCAAAGCTCAACCCCATCTTCTGCGCGAAGGGCATAAATTTGTCCACGATAAGCATTGGAGCCTTGGGTCAAATACGGTTCAACTAAAATCATTCCCGGACTACCGGTATTGGGCAAAAAGGACAGTTGAATGTATTTAAGCTTTTTTACTGGCTTTGGGAAATGGGAAGAAAAGTCTACCGCTGTTTTAAAAAAAGTAGTTTGAATTTTTCCGAGCCTGTCGGTAATAATAAAAACAATTTTTTCAATAGGAGCCGCCTTGGAATAAAAAGCATAAAAGGAATAGAGCTCATCCGAACCAGAAGCGATCAGATTGGCCTGACCTTCAATGGGATAATCAACAGAATCAATTGCCGATAGGTCGGCATTTAGAAATACTTTTCGGAAAGTGGTAATGGGTGCTTTTTTTTCACTGATCCGAAAAAGACAATAAAGCCCATTGTTATCGGTTTGGATTTCAAAACGATCGTTGGAATCACGGCTTTTGAAGGAATACGTTTGTGCCTTCACTAAAGTCACAGAACCAAGCAAAATGAAAACAAGAATCAATATTCCTTTCACAGTACGATTGGGGTTGTCTCATAATCCTTACATGACAACGTTAAAAATAAAGACGGTGCCAAATTCCAAAAAAAATATTTTCGGTTTAGTTATTGATCGCCAACTAAACGATCAATAACGCGTCTCCGTAAGTCAAGAACTTGTACTTCTCCTTCTTGGCCAATTCGTAGGCTTTCATCACTTGATCAAAGCCTCCAAAGGCTGCCGCCATCATCAACAAGGTTGACTCTGGCTGTTGAAAATTTGTGACCATGGCACTGCAAATCTTGAATTCGTAAGGCGGAAAAATAAACCGGTCAGTCCACCCTTCGCGTTCTTTCAAGCGGTTATTGGCCGACACCGCAGATTCCAACGCGCGCATGGCCGTAGTGCCTATTGCGCAAACTCTGTTCTTATTGTCCAGTGCAGCATTCACGCGGTTCACGGCTTCGGTTCCCACTATATAATTTTCAGAATCCATTTTGTGTTTGGTGAGGTCTTCCACATCTACTGCCCTGAACGTGCCCAAGCCAATGTGGAGAGTAACGAAAGACATGTCCACGCCTTTTAACTGCATACGTTTTACCAATTGCTTGGTAAAGTGCATGCCTGCAGTGGGTGCAGAAACCGCGCCTTTGTTGGTGGCAAAAATGGTCTGAAATCTTTCTTTGTCAGCCGCTTCCACTTTTCTTTTAATGTACTTCGGAAGTGGTGTCTCGCCTAAAGTCTCCACCACTTTGTCAAAAGCAACAGAATCACCATCAAATAAGAAACGGATTGTTCTGCCTCTAGAGGTGGTGTTGTCAATCACCTCAGCGACCAAGTCACCGTCACCAAAGTAGAGTTTGTTGCCTACACGAATTTTGCGGGCAGGGTCTACCAATACATCCCACAAATGCATTTCGGCATTGAGCTCGCGCAACAAAAAAACTTCGATCTTGGCACCTGTCTTTTCTTTGCGTCCATAAAGGCGTGCAGGAAAAACCAAGGTGTCGTTCGCTACCATCACATCGCCTTCATCAAAATAATTGACGATGTCTTTAAATATCTTATGTTCAATTTTTCCAGAACTCCGGTGTAACACCATCATCCGCGCATCGTCTCTGTTTTCGGCAGGGTGTGTAGCAATAAGGCTGTTGGGCAGGTCGAACTTAAATTCGGATAGTTTCATAAGCTTACGGGCTTTGTCCTGAACGGACGTTTAAATTTGGAGCGCAAAAGTAAGGAAATGGGGGAAATCTGCAATAGGATTAGATTTATAAAATACCAAGTTTTAATTTATTTGTTAGATTTAGTAACTAAAAAGATTTTTTACCGTGTTTAGAGGCTTATGCTTACCCTAAGATTAATAGCTGAAAGCCTTGGTTTCGCCTGGAAGGCACTCAAGTCAAATCTGCTTCGGACGATTCTCTCCTTGCTTGGGGTCACCATTGGCATTTTTTCAATTATTGCCGTGCTTACACTTGTCGATAGTTTGGAAAGGAATATCCGCGACAGCTTTAACTTTCTTGGCTCCGATATCATTTATCTGGACAAATGGCCATTTACAGGCGGCAATACCCGCGACTGGTGGAAGGATTTCATTAGGCGTCCTAACGTTTCGTACAATGAGTACCGATTTCTTAAAGCAAATTTAAAAACGGGCACACACGTGTCCATCTATGCATTTTCAAATCAAATCACAGTGAAATCCGGTAACAATGGGATCAATAAAATATTGTTGCGGGGTGTGGGTCAGGATTACGAATACATGCGCGAAGTCAACATTGATAGAGGACGGTACCTTACCAACGATGAAATTGAAGCGGGCAGAAATGTGGTGATTCTCGGTTATGAAGTAGCGAAAGCCTTATACCCTAAAATGGACGATGCCATTGGGCAGTTTGTTAAAATAAAAAACCTGCGCTTTAAAGTAGTCGGGATTAACACAAAACAAGGAGAAAGTTTTATCGGCTTTGCCAGTGGCGATTATGAATGTATTATCCCTTACGATTCCTTTCGGAAATTATACAACACTGGCAGCGGACGTTGGGATGAGTTAGGCTCTCACATTGGCCTGAAAGGAAATGAGGACGACTTGGGGCTAGTCTTATTGGAAAACGAAATCCGTGGATCCATGCGGGTAAAGCGCGGACTTAAGCCATCTCAAAAAGATAACTTCTCCATCAATCGACCTGAAGCAATCGCCAATGCTCTGGGAAGTGTATTCGATGTGCTCAGCATAGCCGGGTGGATTATTGGTGGGTTCTCCATGCTAGTAGGTGGGTTTGGCATTGCCAATATCATGTTTGTTTCGGTGAAAGAGCGAACTAGTGTAATCGGGTTACAAAAGTCGCTGGGAGCTAAAAACTATTTTATCCTTTTTCAGTTTTTGTTTGAATCCATTTTATTGAGCTTGATTGGTGGTCTCACTGGGCTTTTCTTGGTTTGGCTACTTACCTTCGCACCTTTTGGAAGCCTACAAGTTGTATTGTCGGTACCCAATATTATTTTAGGACTTGGTGTTTCGTCAATCATCGGATTGGTGGCGGGTATCGTTCCGGCTGCAGTAGCTGCACGCCTCGACCCTGTGGCGGCCATTCGCGCTTAGTTTATATAGTTAATAGATATATTTTTTTAACCCAATGCTGGTAATTCGTTTAATTTTTGAAAGCCTTGGTTTTGCCTGGCGGGCACTTAAGTCAAATATCTTACGCACCATTCTTTCATTGCTGGGTGTAACCATTGGCATTTTTTCCATTATTGCCGTGCTCACTTTAGTCGACTCACTTCAAAAAAACATTGTAGACAGCTTAAATTTTCTTGGATCCGATGTAATCTATGTAGAGAAGTGGCCCTACACTGGAGGAAACAGTCGCGATTGGTGGAAAGATTATATCAAGCGGCCAAATGTTTCTTACAATGAATACCGGTTTTTGAAAGCCAATTTAAAAACTGGTCAAACTATTTCCATTTTTGCTGATGCCCAACCGATTACAGTAAAGTCCGGAAGTAATGGCATCAATAAGATTACCTTAAATGGCGTGGCCACTGATTACGACAAATTGTTCGAAATCAATATTGAAAACGGAAGATATTTTACACCTGCAGAATTGGATGGGGGAAGAAATGTGGTGATCATCGGCTATGAAATAGCCAAAGCACTTTTTCCCAAATCAAATCCAATTGGAGCGTATGTGAAAATAAAAAATTTAAAATTCATTGTCGTTGGTGTCATCAAAAAAGAAGGGGAAAGCTTCATGGGATGGGCAAGCAAAGATTATGGATGTTTTATCCCCTACGATTCGTTTCGGAAACTCTATCAAACCGGAACTGGCCGTTGGAATGAATTGGGATCCACTATAGGGTTGAAAGGATTTGAAAATGATGTAGGCTTAATAGAGCTGGAGAACGAGACGAGAGGGGTTCTAAGAATAAAGCGAGGCCTAAAGCCGGCCAAGAAAGATAATTTTACGATGAACCGACCAGAAGCATTAGTGAATGTTATCTCCGGTCTATTTGATGTCATTGGCGTTGCAGGCTGGATCATCGGTGGGTTCTCCATGCTCGTGGGCGGATTTGGTATTGCCAACATTATGTTTGTTTCCGTAAAAGAGAGAACCAGTGTGATCGGACTGCAAAA
>DAHVFH010000011.1 GCA_027317105.1 Cytophagales bacterium | reverse complement strand
CTACATCAGAAAGCTTCATTCCCAATTTCATCTCTCGAATAATTTCCCGCGCCCGGTAAAGGGAAGGCAATTCTCTATTCTTTACCTCCTCATGTTTCTCTAAGTCTTTGGTGTGCGCCATCCGATAGACCTTGGGAATCTCTTCGTCATTGGCCACCTTCTTTTTCTGCATTTGCAATCGCACCAATTCACCCTGAAGAGAAACGTAACCGATATGATGGCCGGTTTGCGTTTCCACCACCACGGCATCACCCGTGTGTAAGGTCAACTTTTCCGTATTTCTATAAAAATCTTTTCTTCCATTTTTAAATCGGATTTCAGCCACATCGAAACGTCCTTCTTTTGGCATATCCATATTACTGAGCCAATCGAACACATTCATTTTGTTGCAACCACCAGTGCCGCATGCTCCATTATTTTTGCATCCGCCTACCTTTCCGTCTTTCTTTGTTCCACAAGCACAGCCCATAGGTATTTCTGAATTTTAAAAACTTAAAGTTACAGTGTTGGGGTGGCTTGGGCAAGTGTGAGCCGAAGCTAGATGCTAGCAACCAGAATCGAGAATCCAGCATCCAGAATCAAACCTCCACTATTTTTCATTGCAAATCAAGCAAGTCTTGCCCAATGTCTTTTCGATAGTAGGAATCCTTCCAGCTTATTTTCTTTACCGAATCATAACAGTTGGAGATAGCTGTTTTCAAATCCCTCCCTTTCCCTGTTACCGCCAGCACACGCCCTCCATCGGTAAAATTTTTTCCGTTTGCACTTTTTGTTCCCGCATGAAATACGTGAGAAGAAGTATTCTCTAATCCCGAAATAACATCGCCTTTATTATACTTTTCAGGGTAACCGCCGGCTGTCATTACCACCGACACAGCATACGCTGGATCAATTTCAATAGAATAATTTTTTAATTCCTCTTTTGCACAAGTCACTAACAACTCCACCAAATCATTCTTGAGACGCAACAAAACCGACTGTGTTTCCGGATCGCCCATGCGTGCGTTGTATTCTATTACGTAGGGTTCATCTTTCACTTTCATCAGTCCAATGAAAATAAAACCGCGATAAGGAATGCCTTCTTTTTTTAATCCCTCCACGGTTGGTTTAATGATTCTGTCTTCCACTTTTTTCATGAAGGCCGTATCGGCAAAAGGTACTGGGGAAACCGAACCCATTCCTCCGGTATTCGGCCCTGAATCATTGTCTCCAATTCTTTTGTAGTCTTTCGCCTCAGGCAAAATCACGTAACTGGTGCCGTCCGTCAACACAAAAACAGAAAGCTCAATGCCGTCCAAAAATTCTTCGATAAGGACTTTTGCGCTGGCTTCACCGAATTTTTTCTCTGCTAACATTTCTTGGATGGCCGTTTTAGCCTCAACTATGGAGTTTGCGATCACTACGCCTTTTCCTGCCGCCAGTCCATCGGCTTTCAACACGATGGGCGGCTGAAAACCTTCCACATATTTTTGTGCTTCTTTCGTTTCGTTAGCGAGAAAAGTTTTTGCTTTAGCAGTGGGCACATTATGCCGGAGCATAAATTGTTTTGAAAAATCCTTGCTGCCTTCCAACTGTGCGCCTTTTTTCCCTGGCCCCACCATCAAAATATTTTTAAGCTGGGCATCGGCTTCGAAATAATCGCGAATTCCTTTTACTAAAGGTACTTCGGGGCCAACCAGCACTAAATCAATTTTTTGACCAAGGCAAAAAGCGCCAAGATGGTGGAAGTCATCTACTGCAATGGCAATATTGTTAGCGACTAAGGCTGTGCCCGCATTGCCGGGTGCAACAAATAAATTAGTGCAAAGTGGGCTTTGTTTTATTTTCCAGGCGAAGGCATGTTCGCGCCCGCCATTGCCGATGATTAAAATGTTCATAACGAATTTTAAAGGATGTTTTTATTAGTCTTAGTTGTACCTCAAAATATCATTTAGGGTTTTGATGGAATATTTCAGTTCGTTCTCTTCGATATTTCCAACCTTTCTTACCAGTCGGTCTTTTGAAACAGACCGGACATGAAAGACTAACATTTCAGAAATTGCTGATAGGCCATTGGTTGAGTTTGGTTCGAGAATGGGGTTGCCCTTGTATTTTTTGATCTTGGTTGTCAAAGGCATCACAATGACTATTGGAAGATGCCGATTTAATAAATTGCCACTCACGATTACCACCTGCCGTAAACCAGCTTGTTTACTCCCCTTAGCGGAATTAAGGTCAGCATACCAAATCTCGCCTTGAATCATTTCTCCAACTGACTAAAGTAATCGGCCAGCCCTTCTTCGGCAAGAAGCTGCATGTCTTTATCTTCAGCTGCCAGTTTATATGATTTTACATATTCTGCCTTTTCCAAATGCTCAAGATAGAGTCGAAGGGCTGTTTCTATCAGTTTATTTTTGGGCAGTGACAAAGATTTGGCCTTTTCGGTTAGCTGAAGTAGTAGTTCATCGGAGAGGGTACTCGTAAATGTTGCCATTTTATATTTATATATTACAAATATAAATGATATTTATAAAATTGCAATATAGACAACAGCTCCTAAATTAAGCCTTTACTCGACTATAAACTTGAAATGTGTTGCTTGAACCTTCAAAATATAAAGCCCCGGAGTAAGGTTAGCGGGTGAAAGGGTAGTTTTAAGTGTACCATCCGCATCCGTTTGAACGGTCGCGCTGCTAAGGCTTACGCCTTGCATATTAATGATCTGCAATTCAGCAGGAACGTTGGGTTGAAGGGCATAAATCTCAAGATTGAGCAATTGATTTTGCGAAACAGGATTTGGGTAAAGACTTGCCATCGGATCAAGACTTAACACATTTACAACTATGGTTTCTGTAGTCGTGGTATTTCCATCGAAATCAGTTTGCTTCAGTCGATAGTAATTTTTTCCGATAAGCGGTTTGAAGTCCGTGAGGGAATAGCTGTGTGCACTATTGGTGGTGCCATTTCCCTTCACGGTTCCAATAGATTCAAAGTTGGTGCCTGTGGAGGAACGCAAAACCGTGAAGTAATCATTGTTCAATTCAGAGGCAGTACTCCACTTTAGGTCGACCCCATATTTTTGTGCAGTGCCGGTGAACGAGACGAGCTCGATGGGCAACGAGGTGGCCGAATTGGTAGACCCCACATAAAAACCATTGGATAGTTGGGCGGCTGTGAGGCCAGACCGCTCCACGCGGGGATCGGAGGTAGATACTGTGGTGGCCGTTACATTAGTCCCGATCACAGAGCCCACCAGCATGGACCGCACATCATTTAAGGAAGCTACTGTTCCTAACCCTGTGCCACCATAGCGTATGCCGAAGGTAGCCCCTGTACCTCCCGTAAGGGTGCTGTTCCACACCGCGTTGTTCCGGATGATGATGGTGGCCACCGGGCTTGTATCCGGGATGCTGAGACCTGTGGTGGTAGTGGAGGGGTCAGTATGGGTCATGCTGATCGTTCCGGCACTTCCGCCCGTATTTGTTTTGCCGAAGAAAAAGGGACGGAAGTTAGCGGAAGTACCCATGGGCATCAACCCATCTGTGGTAGTGCCCACGGTGATGGCGGTTGTTGGAAACGAACGCGTAAACGTACCTCCATAAAGCCAACCACTTGTGGAGGCAAGGCTGTGTGCCAAAGCCCCTGAAGCACCCAGAGAACTTGTGAGTGTAGAACCGGCCAAGTTTACAACCCCGGAAGTCATGGTAAGTATATTAGTTACGGTGGTATTGCCAAACAGGGTGAACTGAGGGGCAGTGGCAAATGTATTGTTCAGGGTAAGGTTGTAATAAGTGAAATCGCCAATGGTTTGTGCAACGGCTCCATTGTAATTCACTGTCCCCGTGCCTTGGTTAAGTGTTGCATTCGTTGAATTGAGGAATGCCCCCGCCACATTTAGTAGCCCTGTGCCCGTAAAGGTGATGGTGGCACTAGTACCAAAGCCTACTGGTGCGCTCTTGGTTATATCACCGGTGATCGTGGCCGTTCCGTTGTTAATGGACAGCACGTGTAACTGAAAACTCCATCCGTTGGGAAAATCCAAACTTCCTCCTGTCAATGAACCATTTCCAACCGCCAATGTATTTGTATAACCTGGGCCACCCGTGCTGCCCCGAGGAATAATGATCGCTCCGGAAACTGCCAACGTAAATCCCGAATTGATGCTGACCGTGCTATTAAAAGTATTTCCAGATTCAAAAATGAGCGAATTACAAGTTGCATTTGCTGCCACCGTTACCGTGAAACCTCTTCCGATGTTTACAATATCATTAGATCCTGGAAAAGAAGTAGCTGCCGCACCGCCAAACCCTACGGTTGACCAAGTGCTATTGATAGCCCAGTTTGCATTAGCAATAGAGTAATACTGTCGGCCGCTCACGTTCAATATTCCGGTAGTGCCAGCAGTAAAATTAGTATTGGTTTTGTTGGTAGCCGCAGAAGATATACTGCCCCAAGAACCTGCAACCTGACCGGCTCCGTTGTACGTGTAGGTTTGTGCTGTGTGAGTGATAATAGATCCCGGGTTAATCACAATCGTATTGGCTTGGGAAAGATTTGCGGCAACAATTGTAGCAACACCAAATGTTTTAGTACTGCTTCCTGTTCCAGCCAAAATTAGATTGTTGAATGTTGTCGAACTGCTTCCACCAATTGTTTGCGCTCCACCGACTAAGCTGATTGTGCTGCCTGCATTGTTAAAGGTAGCTCCGTTATTGGTCCAGTTGCCGCCCACGGTATGGGTGAATGCGCCCGCAGTAAAACTAGTGCCCGCCCCTAAAGTAACTGAACCTCCAACGGTAAGGACATACGCGGCTGTGGCACTGGCCGTGCCGCTCATCACAAAATTATTGGATGCCGAGATAAAGTTGAAAATGGCTGTGGATAAATCTTTCGTACCGCTGCCTGATAGGGTAAGGTTACTGTAAGTAAAGTCGCCTACGGTTTGAGCGGCCCCATTGTAGTTTACTGTACAGTTTGCTGCAACGTTTAGTGTACCGTTGAAAGAATTGAGGAAAGCACCAGCTAAATTCAAGACACCCGCACCCGTAAAAGTAATGGTAGGGCTTCCGAAACTACCTATGTCGGCTGTAACGTCACCACTCACGGTAGCAGTGCCTGTTGAAATAGTTACCTGATGTCGGTTGGCTCCACCACTATTGGTAAAAGCTATACTCCCAACATTCAATGTCCCAGCACCAACGTCAAAGGTGTTAATATCCGGGTTTACGTTACTTGCCCGCGGTATCGTAATTGCCCCAGAAACATTCAAGGTGCTTCCTGAGCTGACAGTTACGACTGGGGAAAAAGAGACATTCGATTGATACGATATACTGTTACACGCTGAATTTACATTTACTGTAATCGTGAAGCTGCCGCCCCCAATGTTCACCACATCACCAGCAACCGGGAAGGTGCCGATATTTGTGGCATTGGCATAGGTTACAGTTGACCAGGTTGAAGACGAATTCCAATTGCCTGTTTGCCTGGAGTAATAAAGGATATTGGAAACATTCAAAACCCCCGTAGTGCCGGACGTAAAATAAGTGTTGTTTGGAATTGTGGCTGCCGAAGAAGTACTTCCATAAGACCCTGGGAGTTGCCCATTGCCTCCGAGTGAAAGTGTCCTTGTAGTGTGCGTAGTAATCGTTCCCAAATTAGCCACCACACCCGTGCCAATTGCCAGGTTGCTGGCAATGGTGGCGACCACGCCAAACGTTTTGGTTCCGGAGCCGCCAAGGGTGAGATTATAAAAGAAGCCTGGGTTGCCGCTGAAGGTCTGGGCAGCTCCGTTGAGTGTTACTGTTGCATTGGTTGGCGTGAAGATTCCGTTATTGGTCCAGTTGCCCCCCGCGGAAATATCAAATCCATTGGCCGTAAGTGCGCCTGATGAAATGATCACATTATTGGAGACCACGATCGCCTGAGTTTGAACCTGGGCGGTAGCGTTGGCACTATTGACAGTCAGGTTGCCGATTGGATTAGTAGTATCAATTCCAATGGTACTTGAGGCATTGGTGGATGCGTTTCCTATTTGCAAAGTTCCACCAGAAAAAGTTGACGTTCCTGCATAATTAAAATAGCCAGCATTGGCCACAACCGTACCAGCATTCTGAATCACCAATGCTCCTCCGGTCATTGAAAACTGTGAGGCACCAGAACTGATGTCGAAAGGATAGTCAAACGTTGACCCAACAGTGTTGACGTTGCAAGTTCCATTTGACATAATAAAATTTCCTGAGAATATCCCAAAAAAATCAGTCAATTCTCCAGAAACATTCATCACCCCACCGGAAATAAGGACAGTTCCTCCATTTAGAAGTAAATAATTATCAACGGAAGTACCTATGTTTAATGTTCCAGCTGTTACCTGAATCTGACCTGAAAAAGAGACCCCAGTATTACTTCCCAAAACAGTCCCTCCATTACACCAGAGTTGGGAATTGGCTCCAAACGCAGGGTCACTTGTAAAGGCAGTGATCGTTGAAGCACTTGAAAGTTTGAAAGTTCCGTTCGTCAAGGTCAAGCCACCGGCCAACATGGTGATCACACATTGCACATCTAAAACATTTGCCTGACTAGTTCCTTTGTTGATCGTGATCCCTCCCCCAAAAGCCGTGGACGCAGCCGTACCGGTGACCGTGTTGGAGGTAGCACCTCCAAAAGTAACCAATCCCGTACCTTGGCTGAACGTGCCGTTATTGGTCATATTTCCGTTAATCGTGATGGGAACATTGTTGGAGGTATTGGTAAATGTGCCAGTGTTACTAACGGTTAAACTGCCAAAAGATTTAATGGCTGAGTTTCCAGTATTAAAGGTGAGCGTGCCGTTGATCTGCGCAGCACCGGATATGGTAAGTCTAACGTTCTGCACCGTAGCGCTAGCTCCCATAGCCACTGTAAAAGAAGCAGCATTGATCACCCGATTGTTGTTATTACCTTGAATGGAGGCAGTGCCATTCATGGTTACTGCTCCAGCTACAGTCAGTGTCCTATTGTTAGTATTTAAATTCAGAACCCCATTTATCGTCAATGAATTGCACGGTTGATTCGTAGTTAGATTGACAGTTGCCGTGCTCACTATAACAACGTCATCGCCAGCCACTGGTACCACCCCACCGACCCAAGTGCCACTCGCACCCCAAATGCCACCAGCTACAGTGCTTGTTATCGTTGCTGCGAATGACAGGAGTTGGATACAGACAAGCGCAATTGTTAAAGCTATCCGTATACTGGAGGGAAATCTTGGTTTTCGGTTCATGGCATTTGACTTCTAAAAATGGGGGTGTAGTAAAGATACCTTGATTTGCATAGATTACAATTATTCCATCAATAGACGTTGATACAGAAAGCCTGTGTGTTTTTCTTTTTCAAAAGAATCCTTAAATAAATAATGAAAGGAGTTTTGACAGAATCATAGGTGGAGTGAGTTAACCTAACCTCAAATATCTAAATTAAAAAAGGACAGAATAATACAGTTTTAAATAAAAAAAACAGTACCAATGCCCCTGATAACTCAATAGGGATGACAGGAAATAAGTAACCTTGAGTTCATCCAATCCACCAGGAGCGACTAAGATTTAAGTTTGTTTAACGAAATGTGTGGGAAACCTTTATAGTCCATTAAATTTGTCAATATCTACTTTCTACTATAATTTGGTGCCTCTCTGGTTATTGATACATCGTGGGGATGGCTTTCGGTGACGCCTGCCGAGGTGATCTTAACAAATTTGGCATTCTTTAGCTTTTCCAGGTTTTTTGCCCCGCAATAGCCCATGCCGGCACGCAGGCCGCCTACCAGTTGATAAAGCACCTCGCCCACTGAGCCTTTGAAGGGTACCCTTCCAGAAATACCTTCAGGTACGAGCTTCTTGATATCATCTTCCACATCTTGAAAGTAGCGGTCTTTCGAGCCGTCTTCCATGGCTTCAATGGAACCCATGCCTCGGTAGGATTTGAAACGCCTTCCTTCGTATATGATAATCTCTCCGGGCGCTTCCTCTGTTCCCGCCAGGAGGGAACCAACCATGACGCTATCGGCTCCCGCAGCAAGGGCTTTCACCACATCGCCAGAAAAGCGAATACCCCCATCGGCAATCGTTTTTGTGCCCGATCCCTTTAATGCTTTTGCTGCCTCATACACTGCAGAAAGCTGGGGCAATCCTACTCCTGCCACTACACGGGTGGTGCAGATGCTTCCAGGTCCCACGCCCACTTTTACCGCATCGGCTCCGATCTTGGCCAAGGCTCTTGCTGCCTCGCCTGTGGCAATGTTGCCCACTACTAGTTCTAATTGAGGAAATCTTTTCTTTACGCGCTTTGCGGCATCGATTACGCCCTTGGAGTGTCCATGGGCAGTATCAATGCTGATTACGTCCACTCCAGCATTTTTAAGCGCATCAATTCTTTCCATAATATCCGGTGTGACGCCAACGGCTGCCCCTACTCGCAACCGACCAAATTGGTCTTTGCAGGCGTTGGGCTTGTTTTTCTTTTTCAGGATGTCCTTGTAGGTAACCAAACCGGTAAGCTTTCCTTTTTTATTGACGATCGGAAGCTTTTCAATTTTATAACTCTGCAAAAGTATTTCTGCTTTTTCTAAGGTAATTCCTTCCGGTGCAGTGATCAGGTTCTCTTTGGTCATGATTTGTTCGATGGGCAGCGCCATGTCTTTTTGAAAGCGCAAATCGCGGTTGGTGATGATGCCTACTAATTTGCCATTGCCATCAATCACCGGAATGCCCCCGATTTTATTTTCGCGCATCAGCTTTTCGGCATCACGAACAGTAGAGTTTACCAAAAGGGTAATGGGATCGAGGATCATCCCACTTTGTGAGCGCTTTACTTTTCTCACCTGCTCGGCCTGCTCCCCAATAGACATATTTTTGTGAATAAACCCCAATCCGCCTTCCAGCGCTATGCCGATAGCCAAATCGGCCTCGGTTACTGTGTCCATAGCCGCTGAAATGATTGGAATGTTGAGTTTGATGTTTTTGGTGAGGTAGCCTTCGGTGCTCGTTTCTCTGGGAAGTACATCGCTGTAGGCGGGCACCAGAAGAACATCATCGTACGTGAGGGCTTCAAAAAGGAACTTGGAGGGATTGAGTGCCATGGCAAATAAATTAGGAGTGGTTATTTGCCGGGCAAAGCTAACCTTTAATTATCAATGAATCAATAAGTCAATCTTCCAAGTGCGACAATTTGCTGAATTTTGCAATTTGAGAGGAGACTATTAGGTTGGAAATACCTAGCGATTTTCATGTCACAAAATGATTTTTGTAGTCGACTCGCAAAAGATTAAATTTGACTATGGAAGAGCTAATTGATTATAAAAAGATAATAACGATTGAATCGGGCAAACGTGGGGGGAAACCCTGTATCCGAAATATGAGGATAACGGTATATGATATACTCAATTGGTTTGCCTCAGGCATGACCCGGGAAGAAATTTTGGAAGATTTTTCGGAGCTAACGAACAATGACATTACAGCTGCCCTGATGTTTGCTGCGGATCGTGAAGCCATAGCAACCGTTATTGCTCAATGAAGCTTTTATTTGATCAAAATGTATCCCACAAATTAGTACATCGATTAACTGATATTTTCCCAAATGCTAGCCATGTGAAAACAGTTAATTTGGCGAACGAAGATGATTATGCTGTTTGGAAATTCGCCCTTGAAAATGACTTTACCATAGTGACCCAAGAATTCATCCACAAAATATATTGAGGAATTAATACGCTCAAACGCAGTTGCCATTCAGCACTTGATTTCCTTCCCCAAAAATTTGTTTGGAACTTATCTAAGTACTGCTTACTTCATGCGGCCATTGGACACTTCACCGATCAAATAATAATCCAAAATAAATGGAAACTATTTTCGAAACATGGTTTAGAACTAACGGATAACGGATAACTATTTTTGTCCATGCGCTACTTTTTTGAGATCACCTACGATGGATCAAGCTACGCGGGCTGGCAAAACCAGATGAACGCCTTGGGGGTGCAGCAGGTGGTAGAGGAAGCGCTAAGCAAGCTCTTACGCGAAAAAGTTTCAATTGTGGGTAGCGGCCGCACCGACAGTGGTGTGCATTGTGTGCAGCAATTTTTTCATGCTGATATTGAAAAACCTATTGATAGGGATATTTTATTGGTCCGCCTCAATTCGCTTTTGCCAAAAGATATTGCGATTCGGTCGATTAAGAAAGCAAAATCAAATGCCCATGCGCGTTATGACGCCTTTGAACGCTCTTACGAATATCATATCACCGCCAAAAAAAATCCATTGCTGGTTGGGCGAGCCTATTATCTTTTTAAGCCGGTAAACGTGGAGATCATGAATGCTGCTGCTTCACTGTTAATTGGGGAACATGACTTCACCAGTTTTAGCAAAGTAAAAACCGATGTCAACCATTTTCGGTGCACGATTAAAAAAGCAAAGTGGACGAAGAAGGGCGATGTTCTTATTTTTTCTATCACCGCCAACCGGTTCTTAAGAGGAATGGTGCGCGCCATTGTAGGAACCTTGCTCGATGTGGGTACCGGAAAAATTTCGTTTAAGGAATTTCAAGCTATTATTCACAGCAAAGACAGAAAGAAAGCGGGCATGAACGTGCCAGCGGAAGGACTGTTCTTAACAGCGGTAAAATACCCGAAGCGTATTTTTTGAATTAATACTGTCATGCCAGACGTGCATCCCAATCGTTCAAGTGAAACATCAACACCTTCCGGCATCCCGTTGTGCGCAGCATGCCCTGCCTACTGGTAACTGCTTACTGCTACTTCTCTTCCCTGAACCGTCTCACCATCGCCATACAAAACCCAATCATTAAAACACCTGTGCCAAGCCACAGCACATTGATAAAGGGTTTTTCTATCGCCTTAATCACTACCCAATCTTTTTGGCGTCTGTTCGTACCTAAAGTAAATTCAGCCGTCTGGGGATGAATGTTTAACAAGGCTATACGGATTCCGAGGTCGTTGATTTCGGCAGGGATACGACCTACTTCGCTTTTGTTGCGGATAAGGAAAATCGGCTCAGCATAAAAAGACTCGTGCTCACCCTGAATTTTTATTTTCGCTTTAACGGCAACGTCCTCGTCACCTAATTCGATTCCTTCTATTTGGTCGATACGTTTCACTTCTTCCAATACAGCCACATAATCGTTCACAAAAAACTGTTGCCCAATTTTCACTTTAAACTCTTCCGTCTTTCCCCAATTTGGTTCTTCGTCACGGCTCATCATGGCCGACACATGGGTGTATATATCACGGTCGAAATTTTTCTTAATATCAGGTGAGGCAAGGAAGCCTCCCATGGCCGGGTTGATTTGAATCCTTGGATAAAGCGTGGCGGCCACTTTCCCATTTCGCCTCATCTCAATTTCATAAAAGGTATTTTCCGGATAGATCTCAAACGTGTCTCGGGCGTTATACAATTTTTTGCCTTCAAAAAGGATTTCTTTATTCGCCACTACGCGGTAAGGATCTGATGTTGGGTCGATATCGTTTTTTCGAACGTATCCGTTTTCGTTTCTAAACTCTAAATTTTCACTGCGGTATTCGATTTCATAACCGGCCATCGTTTTTGGCTCATTGATGAACAGCAACAGGTTATCACGATTGAATTCTGTTCCCATTTCTTTATTTACGATGAGCCCACTACTATTGAGCGAAACAATTTTAGAATAACCGGCAGAAAACAATATTCCAATCAGCATCAAGCCGATACCAATATGAGCAACGGCACCTCCGGATAGACCAGGTTTAACTTTCACCACTGACAAAAGAACCTTTACATTAGAGACGATAAGGTAGACTCCAGCAAGTGTAAGTGCCATGTAAACCGGGTTATACACTTTGGCAATTGAAATAATCAATGCAAATATTATTAGTGAAACGAGAACAGGGGTAAGCAATTCAGTTTTCAATTTTTCTTTCTCCAGTTTCTTCCACCAGAAGAACTGCCCGGTGCCTGAAATAAGGGCCACGGCTACACCAAACCATAATTGGAACTTGGAATAAAATTCAATTTGATTGGCCGGAGGTGCCAGGTTGGAATGGCCACCAAAGAGGTCGATGATTTTATTGTAAACCGGAATGGACGTGGGCATTAATACCTGGAAGCCCATGAGGCATAAGGTAGTAGCACCAAGGAAAACCCAAAATTCCCGAGAATAGGTAGAGATTTCTTTTTCAGTGGACGGAATCTTTTTCCAGTTAATGGCGACCAGAACCAATGCCCCTACCGTAAAGAATAGCAGATAAAGGAGGAGTTGTCCCGAAAGCCCAAGATCCGTAAAAGAATGGACGGAGGCATCACCTAAAATTCCACTTCGGGTTAGGAAAGTGGAATACAAAATCAAAATAAAAACGGAGATGGCTAAAATAATGGAAGCTTTTAGAGCCGTTCCGCTGTTCTTGTAGGTCATCATCACGTGAATGGCTGCAATGAGAATGAGCCACGGTACATACACTGCATTTTCTACCGGATCCCAATTCCAGTAGCCACCAAAGCTTAGTGTTTCATACGCCCAGTAGCCGCCCATTAAAATGCCGAGACCAAGAATAGCCCCGCCAAGTAGTGCCCAAGGCAATGCTGGTTTTATCCATTCCGAATATTTCTTTAGCCACAGTCCCGCGATGCAAAATGCGAAAGGGGGCAAGGTGAGCGCAAAGCCCAGAAAGAGTGTTGGCGGGTGGATGACCATCCAATAGTTTTGCAATAGAGGATTTAATCCATGTCCATCTTTAGGAATAAAATCTGGGTTGACTTTGAATATCGGATCGCTAAGAGCATCCCGTAATAAAATAAAAGGCGAACTTCCGATTTTGAAATCGGCATAGGGAATAACCACACCTAATATCATAGAAGCGAGAAATGCCTGGACTAAGGCAAAGACCACCATTGCAGGAGCTTCCCATTTGCGCTGGGTATGAATCAGGATGATGCCTATAACGGCCTGCCAAAACATCCATAATAAAAAGCTTCCCTCCTGGCCTTCCCAAAAACAAGAGACCATATACTGTCCGGGTAAATGGAGCGAGGAGTGACTGTATGCGTAATGGTATTCAAAGTAATGTTGGTAGATGATGAAGAATAGAACTGCCACAATGCCTAACACCGAAATGCCATGAAGATAAAAGGCTATCCTCGCATTTTTTCTCCAACCTTCTGTTTCCAAATTATCGGTAGAATAAAAACATTTCCAATAAGCAAAAGCGGAAACTACGGAGGTGACAAGGGCTGCAATGACAAAAATGTGGCCGAGATTGCCTATGAAATAGTGCATGCGATAGTTAATGGTTATAAGTTATTAAGTTAATAGTGAATTCCGATTAACGAATAACTATTAACTCTTAACAAGTTTCTGATCCTGGTATTTGCTTGGACACTTTAGGAGAATCTTCTTCGCGATGAATTGATTGTTTTCATAATTACCGATCACGACTACTTTTTCGCTTCGCAGAAAATCAGGGGGCATCGGTTCATTGTAAATTACTTTTTGTTCTTTTTTATGGTCATCCACCAAGATAAAAGAGAACGAAAGTTTATCGTCACTATTTTTCAGGCCAACGATTTGACCATTTTCTTTTTTTAATTCCCCAACCACATGAATTTGGGAGCTGTTGCCTGTGGAGGCCATTTGATAGGCCTGGTCAAAATTTACATAGGTGCTGGCATCACCAGCGGTCGCGATGATAATGGCAATTGCTGCTGCAATGACAACTATGGCGATGATGTGAGATCGTTTCATAGGTTAATATTTATTTCTAAGGTCACATGTAATGGCCGGATTATCACTCTGTTACTTCTTGAGCTTCCTAAATGGCCATTTCATACCTTGTTAAAAAAAACAAAATTAGACAATTAGCTAATAGAAACCTTGCCACAAAGACCCTAAGGCACAAAGATGAAATTGCTTTCCTGGCATGTCTCCAGAATCTAAATGCCGAGAATCCAGAGACCAGAATCCAGTATCAAGAATCGAGCAATCCTTATTTCAGTCGTTTCTCAAGATTAGAAACTTTTCGATCGGTAGATACCAGGAAGGCGATTAACCCAATGAAAATCACTAAAATAACCGCAACCACTACATAAATTTTCCCTTCTGCCCGCATCGTATCAGCCATTTTAGCATCCTGTGCAAATAACATTGGGTTTACGAGCAAAAGCAGACTTAATAAGATTTTAGCTGTTTTTTTCATCTTCAAGGTCATTAATTTTTTCCTCTACTAATCTCATACGAATTCGAAGGGTAGTGATCCAAACGCCTAACAAAATCCATCCTATCACAGCTGGATAGAACACCATCCGCATTCTGCTGTCAAGGTCATAGGTATTAAAACCTGGATTTCCACCGTTTCCGGGATGCATACTGCTCGTCATCCTAGGGATAATGAAAAGCAAAGGGATCATCGCCACAAATGCAAAAATATTATACACGGCACTTAACCGCGCGCGTTGCTCTTCATTATTAACTGAGCCCCTCAAAATAAAATAAGCGAGATATACGAGGAGGGCAATGGCAGCACCATTTTGCTTCGGGTCACCATGCCAGGGCGAACCCCAAGTGTAATTTGCCCAGATCATGCCCGTGACGATGCCGAGTACCCCGAAGACCAATCCCACGTTGGCAAACTCAACGGAATAGACATCATTTTTAAAATTGGGTTCGTGCAAGTATTTAATACCATAAATACACGAAGTGAGAAACAATACCACCATGCCAAACCACATGGGCACATGAAAATACAAGGCACGAATAGTTTCGTTCACGATATTCAGCCGTGGGACATCAATAAGAAGGCCTCCTACAATTGTGTAGCCAAGTAAAATAACGCTAATAACTTTCCACCAGATTGCTTTCATTTAGCTTAATAATTGGACTTAGGCAAAGTTAAGAACGTCATTGCAAGCACCTGTGATGGATTTGTGTGTTTGCGTGAAGTAATCTCCGGTTAGGGGATCGCTTCGCCCTTCCCACCACCTCCGCTGGAACTCGCGATGAAGTCAAATTTTTAGTTTTGCGTAACATAAGTTAATAATAATCAAATTCTTTTAAGACTCTTGCTGAATGATGTACACGTACAATGCCAACGTAATCAGGATATCTTTTATAACAATACGATAATTTCCTTCTATTAATTCTTGGGAAATGTAATCATGAATCAGTCTCAAGTCATAATAGCAATTTCTGACCAAATTGTTTTCCCCATTGTTTAACTTTTTCTTTGACAACTTCGCGTGCAACTATATTTCCTTCATCCAATTGCCGTAGTCCCTTTTCCACTTTTTCAACAAAGATTAAACGTTCCATCAACTCATCCAAATCAAATTCGGCCGGAAGCTCGTTGACCGTTTCTATCATTTTTTATCGTGTCATAGAGGCTTATTTTTATCTTCAAATTTAATCATTTATGAAATACGAAGTAGGATGGACGCTCTATTCATTTACTGCCATTCCAGACGTGCCCCTTGCTTTTTCGTTTCACCTAGGCCTCAAACAGTTCCGGCATCCTGTTGTACGGAGAACGTCCAGCGAGGATTCTGGCATTCGTAGGGCCCAGCCGGAATGACTCCACTGGTGTGTGGGTGCTTTCCAAAACGAGACGCACTACTAATTTACTGGCATCGGACGTGCCCATTCCCTATTTTGCATTCATCTAGACCCCAAACACGTTCCGGCATCCCGATGTACGGAGCACACCCAAAGGGATTCTGACATTCGGAGGCCTCAGGCGGAATGAACCTAACTCTTCCAAACGTATGGAAAAAGGAGATAGGAAATCGCTGCAACCAAGCAATTAATAGCAAATAGTGAAAGCAATGGGCTATAGCTAACACTCGGGTCTAAATCATCCATGCAATTTTTTGTAATTTTTATCGCCATTAGTAAAATGGAAATCATTACCGGAAAGCTCAAGACCGCCATCAGGATGTTGCTGTTATTGGCTTTTGAAGCAATGCCGGATAGCAGCGTAAGGGAAGAAGCTAACCCCATGGAAGCCAATGTTAGTGTGCCCAAGAAAATTAGTTTATCCTGAATGGGGTCGTTCAAAAAGAGCGTGAACAGAAAATATCCGGTCAGTGCCAAGATCAAGCACAAAAAGAAATTGTAAACAATTTTAGATACGATTACATCCACCGGACTAGCAATGGAATAATAGTAGATTTCCAGCCCTCGCTTTTCCCCAATAAAACTTTTTGCAACCGTATTAATGGCTGTGAACAAAATAGTAATCCAAAATAAGGCATTCCAAACTAAGGGTGTGATAAAATTCTGTTTCAGCGCAAAAGCCAGGTAGCAGATGAAGACCATACTAAAAAGATACAACCCCAAGCCAGCTACGACTGATTTGCGTCTTAGCTCTAGACGGAACTCCTTTTGGATCAATGAAACTACTTGCAAAGCTTATGAGAGATTAGCCAAATAGTTATTGAACGACTTTAAAGCAACAATCAAATACGCAAGTGCGATTCCAATTAAGATCGAAATGAGGACTACTTTCAATGTGCTGGCACTTGTGGGTTCACTTAATTCGGTAAATCCATCCACTATTTCGAAATCTGGCTGAAGATAGAGCTGCGCTTTAACAGACTGAAGTTGATTATATAACTCAAGGTCTTGGTTATAAATCTGAACAGGATCAGTGACGGCTTTATCGCTTAGAATAACATTGTTAGAACCCTGCCGGCTCTGGCTGGCCATGCTCTTGTAATTGTCGTAGATGATAAATTTCAGGCTATCCAACTTTTGTAGGTCGTGCGATAACTTCTGTTCCTTCGCTGTATAGTTGATTTTCGTAATTTCGATACGTCTTTTAACATACTCGTTGTTTTTGAAAAAACTGACTAAAGCCGTTTGTAAATCATGAATAACCGTGGGACTGTATGTTCTCAGCGTAATTTCAAAGGCATGTCTGTTTTCGATCTCGATCCGTTGAATTACTTGTTCAATTACTTTAGAGTTTTTGCTTTCCGATTGCGCATTTTTTAATTGCTCTTTCAGCACTTCAAGTTCGATCAGATCTTTCTCGTTTACAAAGGGTTTTGCGCTAAACTGATCGATGTTTTTTGCCAACGAGTCCGAAATGCTCAACGTTTTTGCCAGCCCTGCTTTGTCTTTTTCTTCTGCCAATAAATTCAATTTCTCTATCGCATTATCCACCAGCCGTTTGTTCAAGTAGTTCGAACTAAGGATCAGGGTCGTTTCATAATATTTTTTCTTAACGGAATAGTACGAAAGTCCGGCTCCAATGCTTAACGCTATAATAATGAGAAAAATGACTTTGTTTTCTATAGGAATCCTTCTCAAAAGTGCCAAAAAGCGCATGATTCCCATTCCAATATTGGCAAAGAAGTTACCAATTTTTGAAAAGAGTTGACCTAAATCAATTTCGTCTGACGAGGTGTTTGGTGTTTGGTTTTCCATTTAAAATAATAAATAATCTACTGGCTGAGGAACAATATAAAAATATGTGCGAATGTAGGAATAACTTGTCAGGTATGAAAAAAACTTGTGGACGATGACATTCAATTCTATAAGCCTTCGTTCGACAAAAAATGCTAAAATTTGAAGTAGGTGTCTTTATGCGGAAGGCAGGAAAAGGTGAATGCTTTTTTTGAGAAAGCCTGGCCTGCTTAGTAAAGCCGTGATGGAGAAAGTCAGCATTACGCCATTTAAAAATTATGGCCCCTTAAAATAGCAATCACGATCAACGTTTTAAACCACCCGACAGTCGATTTTCTTTTTTAGAAATCCGCCAATTGCTAACAATAAAACTGATCACCCCGATCACAATCATTAGAAGGGTTTGCCATGCGTGAAAAACAAATACAAATCCTACCGCATCGGCTTTTGGCAAGTTATAAAGCAGCGTGAGACCAAGCGGGACTAAGACATGGTAAGAACCCGTGCCGCCTGGCAGTGGTGCGGCCATGGCGATGGAGCCAATGGCAAACAAAGTAACAACAGCGCTAAAACCAAGGTTTTCCGTTTCGGGGAAGGCAAGAATCACCAGGTAACTCATGAGAAAATATAATCCCCAAATTGCCAAAGAATAAAAAACAAAAAGGATTTTGTTCTTTAATAGAAACACGGAAAGCAATCCCTCTTTAAATCCCTTTATGATTTTTAGAATTTTTTTGTTTTTTCGCAAAAAATAGATCGCAAGCAAAACTGCGATTCCCGATGCGGCAACAAACCAAACCCAAATGGGAATGCTACTATTTTTACCTGAAGAAAAGTCAAGAGTATCCATGAAAGCCTTTAGTTTCTCCCATTCCAAATAAAAAGAGGCGACAATGAGAACCAACAGGCACAATACATCAACAATCCGCTCGGTTACCACGGTGCCAAAAGAAATTTCTACTGGCGCCTTCTCCAGTTCATAGAGGGTATAGCATCGCGAAACCTCTCCGCCCCGGGGCACGGCAAGGTTGACGAGGTAGCCTGTCATGAGCGACAAAAAACTATTCCACAAGCCAACATTATTTCCCGTTGGTTGTAATAACATTTTCCACCGCAGGGCACGCAAAACATGGCTCGCAATGGCAAATCCTGCCATCAGCCACAGATAAAATTTATTCGAACGGAGCCACGCTTGCCACAGAAAATCGATTTTGTTTT
Source organism: Cytophagales bacterium (assembly GCA_027317105.1). Lineage (GTDB taxonomy): Bacteria > Bacteroidota > Bacteroidia > Cytophagales > Cyclobacteriaceae > ELB16-189. The sequence continues at coordinate 8,979 of DAHVFH010000011.1, read as the reverse complement.
CATCTTGAACATCGAGTCCGCGCAACGACAACCATAATAGCAAAATCATGATGACAAATGTAATCGCATAACGCAAAATGGTCTTAAGAAAAGAAGGCATTTAGGCGAGTTTATTCTCGGGCGAAGGAAAGATAAGTGCAGGCTTGAAATTTTTTGCTTCCTCAAATTCCATGGAGGCATACGAAATAATGATAACGATATCGCCTACTTGTGCTTTGCGTGCCGCAGGGCCATTGAGGCATATTGTGCCACTGTAGCGATCTCCTTTGATGACATACGTTTCCAGTCTTTCGCCATTGTTGAGGTTAACCACTTGCACTTTCTCACCTTCAATTAAATTGGCTGCGTTCATCAACGCTTCGTCAATCGTGATGGAACCCACATAATGCAGCTCTGCTTGCGTAATTTTTACGCGATGGATCTTTGATTTCAAAACGTCAATCCTCATGGGGTCATCATTAAATTATCGATCAGGCGTACTTCGCCCACAAATCCGGCTATCAACAAAATACTTTTTTCCGTAACGATATCCTGAGCCAATAAGTTTTCGCTACTGACCATTTCGAAATATTCAAGCCTTACGCCCTCTACTAATTCGCATTTTTGTTTTACCAATTCCTTTACTTGTGAAATCATTTTTCCCTGTAACAACATTTGTTTTGCAAACAGCAACGATTCGTAGAAAACAATTGCTTTTTTTCTTTCCGTTTCATTTAGCCTCAAATTTCGAGAAGACATCGCTAGTCCATCAGCCTCACGAAAAATAGGTACGGGTCTCAACAACAGGTCAAATTGTAACTCATTAACTAATTTCTCAATGACTTTAAATTGCTGAAAATCCTTTTGGCCGAAGTAGGCAATATTCGGCTGCACAATGTGAAAAAATTTCGACACTATTATGGCCACGCCACTGAAATGTCCCGGCCTGAATTTTCCTTCCAATATTTTATCGAGGTGGCCGAAGTCAAACTGAATGGTAGAAGGCTGCTTATACATTTCCTGGGTATCCGGCACAAATAGAACATCACATCCAGCTTTGCATAGCATATTGATATCATGTTCCAACATTCGAGGATATTTCTCTAAATCTTTTGGGTTATTAAATTGTACGGGGTTGACAAAAATGCTGGTTACCGTGAGCTGATTCTCCTGCTTCGAAAACTGAATAAGAGAGGAATGGCCAGCATGGAGGGCTCCCATAGTAGGGACTAAGCCAATAGAGCAAGTGGTACGCTTGTCCTTCAAAAAGGCCTTTAGGGGCTCAATTTCATTAAAAACTTCCATTTAGCCTTTTTAAAAAGGGCGCTAATATAGGGGTTATGTTTAATCCTTGGTTGAATGGCGGGTAAATTTTTCGTACTTTTGTACTCCTTTTTCGTTTCATCAAAATTTAAAAAAATATGTCTAAAATACGCATCCTTTATGTGGCCAGTGAGATCAACCCATTTTTGCAAACCACAGAGGTGGCAGATTTTGTGCGCAAATTACCACAAGCAATGCAAGAGCGGGGGATGGAGATCCGCATTTTAGTGCCCCGGTTTGGTTTGATCAACGAACGAAAAAATCGGCTGCACGAGGTAGTACGCCTTTCTGGAATTAATATTTCGGTAGGTGAGGAGGAGAAGCCTTTGATCATAAAAGTGGCTTCCATTCCCAACGCCAAATTGCAAGTGTACTTTATCGACAATGAAGACTACTTTCACCGCAAGTCCATGTTTCACGATAAGGAAAACAAATTCTTTGAAGACAATGACGAGCGCGCTATTTTCTTTTGCAAAGGAGTAATTGAGACGGTAAAGAAACTTGGATGGAGTCCGGATATTGTCCATTGCAATGATTGGATTACCAGCTTCATTCCCTTGTACTTGAAAACTACTTACAAGAATGATCCACTCTTCAAAAGTTCAAAATCAGTATTTACCATTTATAACAACAGCTTTACCCACAAATTCAAAGGCGACCTTATGGGTAAGGTGCGAATGATTGATATTGAGGACACCATGTTAGGGCATTTGAAAACCGCTGACTATGAAGGTTTCATCAAATTAGGTGCTCAATGGGCCGATGTGGTTAACATTGCAGGAGACGGCAAAAAATTGGAAGGCCTAGCCAAAAAAATCAAAGAGAAAAAGGTTTCCTCCTTTGAAAAGGATGATGACTACACCGAATCATTTTATAATCTGTACACTGAATTGGTAGGTTGATTAAGCATTGAATAGATTAATGTAAAGTCAGGAGTGGATTATCACTCCTGACTTTTTATTTTTGTAGGGAATCGAAATATTTAAAACAGTATTTATGTGTGGAATTGTTGCTTATGTAGGCCACCGCCAGGCGAGCGATATTATTATCAAAGGATTAAAAAGGCTGGAGTACCGCGGCTATGATAGCGCAGGGATTGCCTTGCTCAATGGTGGCCTAAATGTTTATAAGAAGAAGGGTAAAGTCTCGGAACTTGAAGCGTTCATTCGAGGTCAAAATATGATCAGTCAAATTGGGATGGGGCATACTCGTTGGGCTACCCATGGCGAACCCAATGACGAAAATGCACATCCCCATTATTCGGCCACAAAAAAACTGGCCATTATTCATAATGGAATTATTGAAAATTACGGAGCTTTAAAACAAGATTTGCTTCACAAAGGCCACCAATTTTCGAGCGAAACAGATACCGAAGTGTTCATCCATTTTATTGAAGACATTAAAGAAAATGAAAAGTGCACGTTGGACGAAGCTGTTCGTTTGGCATTGACGAAAGTAGTTGGTGCCTACGCTATTGTCGTCATGTCATTGGAGGACCCCCATCTCTTGATAGCCGCCCGTAAGGGCAGTCCGCTTGTTGTTGGCGTAGGCCGCGGAGAATTTTTTATGGCGTCTGATGCCACCCCTATTATTGAATACACCAATGAAGTGGTTTACCTTAACGATCAAGAAATTGCCATTGTAAACAATGGGAAATTGACGATAAAAAATACGGCCAATTTGCCGCTGACACCTTATGTTCAGACAGTAGATCTCGAACTCGAAGCCATCGAAAAAGGTGGTTACGAACATTTCATGTTGAAAGAGATTTTTGAACAGCCGCGGTCCATCAAAGACTGCATGAGAGGAAGGCTCGATTCTAACGCTGGAAGAATGACTTTGGGCGGATTGCGCGAATATGTAAATAAACTAGTCAATGCCGATCGTATTCTAATTGTCGCTTGCGGAACTTCTTGGCATGCAGGGTTAGTGGCAGAATATTTCTTTGAGGAATTTTGTCGGATTCCGGTGGAAGTTGAATATGCGTCAGAGTTTCGTTATCGCAACCCAATTATTCGTGAAGGCGATGTGGTCATTGCCATCTCACAGTCTGGTGAGACTGCAGATACACTTGCTGCTATAGAGTTGGCTAAATCCAAGGGAGCAATAATTTTTGGTGTGTGCAATGTAGTAGGTTCGTCAATACCGAGAGCCACCCATGCCGGTGCCTATACCCATGCAGGGCCAGAAATTGGTGTGGCGAGCACAAAAGCATTCACTGCCCAACTTACTGTACTTTATATGATCGCATTGATTGTCGCCCAACAGAAAGGGACAATCACGGAGCTAAAATTTCACGAGGTATTGGTAGAGATGGAAACCATTCCAGCCAAAGTGGAGAAGACCTTAAAACTCAACGCACAGATTGAGGTGATTGCCAATGAGTTTAAAAATTCTACCAATTTCATTTACCTCGGCAGGGGTTATAATTTTCCGGTGGCCCTGGAAGGCGCCTTAAAACTGAAAGAGATTTCCTACATCCATGCCGAAGGATATCCAGCCGCAGAAATGAAGCATGGCCCTATTGCCTTGATTGATGAGGAGATGCCCGTAGTATTTATTGCTACCAAAGATGCTTCGTATGAAAAGGTGGTTTCTAATATTCAGGAAGTGAAGGCAAGAAAAGGCCGGGTGATATCAATCGTTACGGAAGGCGATACACAGATTCCAAAAATGTCAGAGTTTGTTATTGAAGTGCCAGCTACCCAGGATGCACTCATGCCGTTAATTTCAGTGATACCGTTACAATTACTATCCTATCACATTGCTGTAATGCGAGGCTGTAATGTAGATCAGCCAAGGAATTTGGCGAAGTCTGTTACGGTAGAATAGATTATGAGCCCAAAACTGATTCATTTATTCTATCTGTTTCTCGGAATCTTAGCAGAAGTAACCGCCACTTCCTCTTTGCCATTTACCAAAGAATTTACCCGCCTTTGGCCTTCAGTGTTGGTTCTTGGTCTCTACATACTGGGGTTGTTCTTTCTTACGTTAAGTTTACGAATATTTCCTGTGGGAATCGCCTATGCAATTTGGGCAGGTTTGGGCATCGTACTAGTCGCAATTTTTGGCCTTTGGTGGCATCGTGAAAAACTCGACTTGGTGGCGATCATCGGAATCGTGCTTATTATCGTTGGCGTAGTTTTAATCAATGTTTTTTCAAAGTCAATCAAGCATTAATCATTTCAGATGAAATTATTCATTACGGGCGTCACAGGTTTGCTCGGAGGAGAATTACTAGTGCTACTTTCCCAACACAAGGATATTGAAAAGATTTTTTGCCTCATCAGGGCCTCGGAAGAGCAAGAAGCGAGAGCTAGGCTTGCCAAGGTATTTGGTGTGCACGATGACCCATTTGATGAGCAAAAGGTTATCCCTATCATTGGTGATCTGCTGCAGGAAAATCTTACCGATATCCTTTTAAAAAATAAGGAATTAGGCAAGGTGGATGTGATCATCCATTCAGCCGCCAATACCTGTTTTTCAAGGATTTATGACAAACTCGTAGACGCAACAAATATTGGCGGCCTGACACGGATTCTGCTATGGGCGAAGCAACTTGATCACCTCCAGACATTTTTGTACATCGGCACGGCCACCAGTTGCGGCATGGAGGCCAAGAACCGGGTTGTTTTTGAAGACGAGTCGCCCAATTTAGATACCCGGCATTTGGTGCGCTACACCTATTCCAAAATGCAGGGTGAGATCCTTGTACACCAACACTTACAAGCAGGAAAAATATTAATCGTCAGGCCATCTATTATCACTGGGGACAGTAGGCTTGTAAAGCCAAGATCCCCGATTATTTTGTGGGCTATTGCTACCATTAATCAATTGCGACTGGTGCCGTTGAATGAGCACGCACTGCTCGACATGGTTCCTGTAGATTTTGTCGCGGAAGCAATCGCGCGACTCCTAGCAGTAAAGCGTAATCATTCGGTGTACCATATTTCATCCGGTCATGACGCAGCCACTTCCGCCTCCCGTCTTTCCAAGCTTTTAGAAAAAGAGTTTGAATCAAAGCCCCAGTACCAATTCCTAAACAAGACTTTTATTAGTCAGATCAAACTGTGGTCGAAAAGAGGGTTGAAAGAAGGAAGTGAATTGTATAATTATTTACCTTACTTGGATTATTGGGAAACTGTTTTTGAAGACCGGAAGCAATTGCGCATCCTTTTAGCCGGCCTTGAACCCTACATTGAATTTATCGACTTAGGGCAGCAGTTTGATAATTCAAGACTCCTTCACGACACGGGTTTGACTTCACCAATGCCCGCACATGAATACCTCAAGCACTCAACAAGCTTCATCAAAGAAATAAATCTCATTGCAGGTGCGGTTGACGCTTAATACTCTATTAACTGCTACCGGTATATTTTGCTTCTGAAAATCGCGCGGTGATTCATTCAAAAAACGAAATATCACCAAGATTGACTTTTCTTTAACCTATTTTTGCATTTCATATGCAAACCCCTCACAAAGCTGGCTTCGTCAGCATTGTTGGCAAACCCAACGTAGGTAAAAGCAGCCTGATGAATAAACTGGTGGGCGAAAACCTATCCATTATCACTGCGAAGTCTCAAACCACCCGGCATCGCATTATGGGCATACTCAATGGCGAAGATTTTCAAATCGTCTATTCCGATACGCCTGGATTACTTGAACCGAAATATGAACTTCACCAGGCCATGATGAGTTACGTGAAAGTTTCACTGGAAGATGCTGATGTGGTTTTGTTGATTGTGGAACTGGAGGAGAAATACGATGAGCAACTTTTTGAGCGGTTTAAGAAATTAAAAACACCCTTGCTCTTATTGGTCAATAAAATTGATTTAGCAAAAGGCTCGCAGGTTACTGACAAAATTGACTATTGGAAAAGCTTGCTAACGCCAGCAGAAATAATTCCTGTATCTGCCAAGACTGGCGAAAACCTAAACCTTGTTCTTGAGGCCATCAAAAAACAATTACCGGAACACCCTGGATTTTACCCAAAAGATAACCTCACTGACCGCAGCGAGCGGTTTTTTGCCGCTGAAATCATCCGCGAAAAAATTTTTTTGAACTATGAACAGGAAATCCCCTATAGCACGGAAGTCAGTATTGACTCCTTCAAGGAAGAAGACGCCATCATCCGGATTCGTGCCGTCATTTTTGTAGAACGCGATTCACAAAAAGGGATTGTGATTGGAAAAGCCGGAAGCTCATTGAAAAAGGTAGGAACGGATGCGCGGCAGGATCTTGAAAAATTCTTTGGCAAGAAAATATTTTTAGAAACCCATGTGAAGGTGGCCGACAACTGGCGCAAAGAGAAACTGAAACTGAAGCATTTTGGATACCTGGAATAGTTAGCAACCAAAGTACAATTAGCCGATTAGCCATTGTTGGGTTAACTTGCAAGCTTATTTAACATCCATTGATCATTGACCATTGATAAGCGATCATTAAGACATGTCCAATATTGTAGCAATAGTAGGAAGACCCAACGTAGGCAAATCCACCTTTTTTAACCGATTGGTAAAACAACGGCAAGCCATCATGGACGATATGCCAGGGGTAACCCGCGATCGCCATTACGGTTATGCTGAGTGGATCGGAAAGTACTTTACCATTATCGACACTGGAGGCTATGTGACCGGGTCAAACGATAAATTCGAATCGCAAATCCGCAAACAGGTAGAAATGGCGGTTGAAGAGTGCGTTGCCGTAATTTTTATGGTCGACTGCCAGCAAGGGCTTACCGGGTATGATAAAGAGTTTGCAAACATTATCCGGAGATCTAAAAAGCCGGTTTTCATTGCCGCCAACAAAGCCGATACTCCTCAGAAAACCCCCCTTGCCAATGAATTTTATGAATTAGGAATGGGGGAGGTTTTTCCTATTTCTTCTGAAAATGGTTCAGGCACAGGTGAGTTATTGGATGAATTGGTAAAAATTTTCCCTTCTGAGGACGAAGAAGATCCTAATGCGGGCATTGGTAAAATCGCCATTCTAGGAAGACCGAACGTGGGCAAGTCGTCTTTTGTAAATGTATTGCTCGGCACGGACCGTAGTATTGTTACCGATGAGGCAGGAACAACGCGGGATGCTATTCATTCGCGCTACAAAATGTATGGGAATGATTTTATTTTAATTGATACCGCAGGCATTCGTAAGAAATCCAAGCTCATGCAGGATGTTGAATTCTACTCCGTGCTGCGATCTTTACGGGCACTGGAAGAATGTGATGTGTGCATTGTGGTGATTGATGCAGAGCGCGGACTCGAATCACAAGACGTGAATATCATTAGCTTGGCACAAAAGCAAGGTAAAGGTATTGTGATCATGGTGAATAAATGGGACTTGATGGAGAAGGACAGCAAAACAGCTGATAAGATCAAAAAGGAAATGCTAGAGAAAATTGCCCCTATGAGCTACGTGCCCTTCATTTTTGCCTCTGCGCTTACCAAACAAAGAATTTTTCATGTGATGGAAAAAGCCGTTGAGGTATTTAAAAACAAAACTAAAAAAGTGCCTACCTCGGCCCTCAATGATGCCCTGCTTCCTGAAATCGCCCACTATCCTCCACCGGCTCTTAAAGGAAAGTTGATTCAGATAAAGTACATTACCCAGGTCTCAGCGAGAACGCCCTCTTTTGCCTTTTTCTGCAATCTCCCTCAATATGTTCAAGAATCTTATGTTCGTTTTTTGGAAAACCGCCTCCGCGAAAAATTTGATTTTGAAGGAGTGCCGATTCGCTTATTTTTTAGAAAAAAATAGCTGCGAACGATTGCATTTTATGTTGGCAGTCTACTTTTAAGCCAAAAGATGACTATTTGCAATTTTTTCTTACTTATTGGCTTAAAATCGAATCAAAAGTCTATATTTGCGGGCAAATTTATAACCTGTAAACTCTGTAAACTATGAAAAAATTGTTAGCGTTAATTATGGTCTCCGGCTTTGCCGTAGCATTTGTAGCTTGTGGTGGCAAAGACAAAGCCGCTGAAGCCGCAAAGATGAAGGCTGATTCGATTCACATGGCTGATTCTATCGCCAAAGTAGAAGCCGAAACTGCTGCTGCTGCAAAAATGAAAGCAGACTCAACTGCTAAAGCAGACTCTGTTGCTGCCGCAGCAGAAAAGAAGAAATAATCTCTTACCATAGAGATTTTCATGGGAAGGCTTTAGCAAAAACTAAAGCCTTTTTCTTTTCCTATGGATCTGACAAAAGTTGAAAGTATCTTAACGCAGCACGTACCTGATGGAGCCATCAGCTATTGTATAAAGCTTTGGCAAGAATTTACTTTTGATTTTAAACTTCGAAAAAGCAGGCGTTCAAAGGTTGGAGACTTTACCTGCCGCCAAGGCCACACCCCTCAAATCACGGTCAACAGTGACCTGCATCCGTGCTTATTCCTAATGACCTACGTACATGAAGTTGCCCATCTTCGCGTGCATAACGCTAAGGGATTTAGAGTCGAAGCCCATGGCGAGGAATGGAAAACAACCTTCCAGACATTAATGATGCCTTTGCTCAACACGATGATATTTCCAGAGCCTTTATTGACTGGCCTTAACCCACATTGCAGCTATCCGGTCAGAAGTAGCTGTGTTTGAGGAGGTTCTATTTTTTCTAGTTTCAGTCTGTGTACTACAGATTTTCGTTTCGTGAAAGGTTGGTATTTGGTTTTCAGGATGTTAT
>DAHVFH010000002.1 GCA_027317105.1 Cytophagales bacterium | reverse complement strand
TAAGGTTTAGCAAAAATCCAAGTTTTTGCTAATAAAAACGCACTTTTGATGATTGGATTGGGTGTCCCAAGGTCTTGGTTTTACCTTTGCTATCATGTTTGTAAGGCGAAAACAAAATAAGAGTGGCTTGGTAAGCATTCAGATCATCGATAAATCTTCTGGCCAGTATAAAGTTATAAAACGATAGGAAGCTCTCCGGACAAAGAGAGGATCGAGAAGTTGTTTAAAGAAGGTGGGCTGTGGATCAACAAGCAACAAGGTTTAGAATTTGACTTTGATCATTTTCTTACCACGCTTTATTTTGAAATTGAACAAGAGGATACCCTGCGCAAGACGGGTTACTCCAAAGATGGCAAGCCCCCTTGTCCGCAAATTGTTTTAGGGCTACTGGTCAGCACCGGTGGCTACCCCCTAGCCTATGAAATTTACGAAGGCAACAAGTTTGAAGGCGACACCATGCTCCCCGTAGTCAACCTCTTCAAACGCAAGTATAAGCTTCAAAACCTGGTGATCGTTGCCGATGCCGGATTGTTATCCAATAAAAATATGGAAGCTTTACAACAGAACCGTTGCCAGTACATTTTAGGGGCAAGGATAAAAAATGAATCAAACGCTGTAAAAAATAAAATCCTGGCATTAAAACTAAAAAATGGAGAAAGCGGCATCATTCAAAAAGATGAGCTAAATAAAATCGTGATCAGTTATTCAGATAGCAGGGCCAAGAAAGACGATGCCAACCGGCAAAGGGGCCTGATGAAATTAGAAAAACTAATCCGGACAAAACGGTTGACCAAAGCGCAGGTCAACAACAAAGGCTACAATAAGTTTTTAAAAATGACCGGAGAGGTAGAAGTGGTTTTGGATAAGGCTAAAATCGAACTGGACAAAAAATGGGACGGGTTAAAAGGATACCTCACCAACACCACATTGACCAAAGACGACATTATCAGCAACTACGGCCATTTATAGAGAATAGAAATGCATTTAGGGTTGCAAAAAGTGATATTAAAATCAGGCCCATCTATCATCAATTACCTCACCGGATAGAAGCCCATATTTGTATTGCCTTTGTTGCTTATAAGATCTATAAAGAACTGGACAGGCAGCTTAAAGAGGTAAAATCAGACTAAGCCCTGAAAAGGCTATAGAGGTCGCAAAGACAATTTATTGCCTAGGAGCTCAAAAGCCAAAATCCAACGAAATACTAACCCGTGTCTATTGCTCAATGAGGAACAGAAAGCCCTAGCTAAACTGTTCAATTTCTAAAATGGGTGTCCCAGTGCGGAAGACAGGAGCAGAGTTATTGGCCGAAGCTAAAAAATGAAAGTTTTTTTTGATCAGTCCTTAAATTGCTTTTCTAAGGGAAGCTCTTTTTCTAAATCTTCAATTATTTTTTTGTCTAAGGGGCTTTCCTTTATCACGTTGTAATTGTCCCAGAATTTTTTGTTGTACGGCTGATCTTGATATTGCAATCCATAGTTTCGCATCTTCTGCGATAAACTAATCCGTTCTGCTGGTTTTGGATGAATGTGGTTGACCAATAATTGCCGTTGCAATTCTGTTTCAAATTTCAATTTTCCTGTTTTGCTATCGTACCAATTAATTTGCGAGGTCACCAGAATGTAATTCAAAAATAATTTTCCTTCAAAGGATTTGAAGTCCAGCGTGCGTTTGTTTTTAACGAAACGGCTTTCAAGCCCGCGTCTCTTTTCTAAGGCTTCCTGATGGTCATTGGAATAATCTAGGTGCAGAATGCCATAGGTTTCTTTATCAATATACACGCGAAGTAAATAATCATGCGTATGGGCGACAACAAAAACTTCTCGCCCATTGTATTGAGTATCGTCCTCAAGTTCCAAACTTTTAAAAAAAACTTCCTCTTCAGGGAATTGACGATAGCGAATGTTGTTATTGAGCAATAAGTCCTCGAGCAAATTATCTTTATCAAAGAATTCGGTGAACTTGCTGTTATAGCCAAGGCTTCTCCGTACTTCCACTAAGGCAACCCGTTCTCTTAATTTGAATTTGTTGCGTGGGGAGTTATAATCTTCATCGTAAATTTTTACGGCTGCCTCTAAAAGTGAAATATAGGTGCCTCCTAATTTTTTTACATCTCGATAAAATCCGTCCAATTGAAAGGGTTTCATGGGATAATTTTCTTCAACTTTTGTAAGTGCCAATCGTAGTATTTCTCCAGCCTTTAAAGAGTCGATGACCACAACCTCTTTTAGTAAGATGGAAGCAGCCTGCATCTCGATCTCCACGGGCTTGTCATTGATTAAAGACCAAACGGGCGCTTCATAAGGTGCGTACCCAAGCATATTCACTACAAGAATATCATTACGCATATCAACAGGAATATGAAAATCGAAGCCGCCTTGGGCATTGGAAATTAAACCTATTGGTTTGCCTTTAACCCCTACGGATGCGAAAGGAAGTGCCTCTTTGGTTTGAATATCTACCACTTTTCCTGAAATAGTAATCTGTTGCGCGTGGAGCGCAGTCACAACAAGGATCAACCAACAAAAGAAAAATATTTTCATCCCGGTCGAAAGTTACGATTTTGTGAAATGGATAGAGTTTTTTAAACCGCTAAAAAATGCTGTTTGTCGCCTAAAGTTGTCACTGATCGGCATTCGGTTCGATTGTTTAACTTTAAAGCAGAATTTATGGTCTTGAAGATTCTTGATCGGATACCAAAAATATGGAAACGCGCTTATGGGCTGATCTGCTTATGGTATTTTCTCAATTTCACAACGAGTGCTATAATCGAGTGGAATTTTGTCAACCCGGCTAATTACGTTTTATGGAATGCGCTGTTTCTTTTTGAAGCTCTTTGCCTTTTTATCATCCTTATTTTTCTTTGGTCACATTGGTTAATGAATTTCAGATCTGTTGTGCAGATAATCGGCCATGTAATAGGGCTTTTTCTCTTTTTTATTACGATGGGTACCCTTTCCTATTTTTTTAATGACTACATGGATGGGTTAGTTTATTTTGATCATTGGAAAGAATACATGATTGAGCTCTTGAGTTGGGAGGCCTTGCGTTTTCACGATCAATACATTATCACGGTAGGCGTTTATTATGTCATCAGGTATTTTCAAGGGCTGCAAAAACAAGAGCAGGAGCGAAGTGAGTTAGCCATTAAAAACCGTGAAATGCAGATATCGTTATTGAAGTCGCAAATTAATCCTCATTTTCTTTTCAACACGCTTAATTCTATCAGCACACTAATTCACAGCAGTAAGGAACAGGCACGAAAAGTAATTACCCAACTTTCAGATGTTTTCCGTTATGCGTTAGATGCCCACAGTGAAGAATTGGTGAAACTTTCTAAAGAAATTGAATTCATCGAAAATTATGTGCGCATACAACAAGTGCGATTCGGTGATCGTTTGCACTTCGAACGAGATATTGATCCCACTTGTCTGAATACAGAAGTGCCTCCGATGATCCTGCAACCGTTGATCGAAAATTCGGTGAAATATGGCATTGGCCCCAAAGCAGAGGGAGGCAAAATTTCACTAACGGTGAGGAGGTCGGGCAGTATTATATTTTTTGAAGTAAAGGACAATGGACTCGGGGTGAATGCCAAAAATGTGATGGATGGAAGTTCGAGTGGAATAGGCATGGCCAATACCGACCTTCGCCTGAAAAGTTATTTTGGGCCACAGTCTTGCCTACGGGTTAGGACTAATGAGAAAGGTTATTCCGTCAACTTTTTTATTGAAGATAAAAAAATATTTGTGCGAACAGAAAAACCTACCTTAGAAAAAATAAACCTATGAATAATAAAACAAGATGCTTGATCATTGATGACGAAAAACTCGCTCGCGAATTACTTCAAGAATTCCTTGAAAATTTTCCTGAGATCGAAGTTTTGGGAGAAGCGAGTAACGGTGCAGAAGGGGTGACGCTAATCGACAAACTAAAACCCGATTTGATTTTTTTGGATGTGCAGATGCCTGGGATGACCGGTTTTGATGTGTTGGATGAAATTGTTCATGAACCGTATGTAATTTTCACAACGGCCTACGACCAATATGCGATTCAGGCTTTTGAAAAGAATGCAGTGGACTATATCTTAAAACCACTTGATGCCGAGCGGTTTAAGGTGGCCGTTGAGCGAGCACAAACCAGAAAAAAGATGGAAGCCGGCAACTTGGAAGATTTGCTTGGAAGCTTAAGGCCAGTGCGGGAACGAACGAGCTATGACGCGCATATTTTTGTTCAGAAATCAGAAAAACTTTTCAGCCTTGCCGTAGTAGAAATTCTACACCTTGAAGCATCGGGTGATTATACGATCATCACTACCAAAAGCGATCAGTTTGTAAGTTCTTCGGGCATTGGAAAATTGGAAGAAATTATGAATCCGGACATTTTTATCCGTGTTCATCGTTCCACGATCGTCAACATTAATTTTCTTAAAGAAATAGAACGACATTTTAATGGTGGAATGGTGGTCAAAATGCAAAGTGGAAAAAGCTTTCCGGTCAGCCGTACTTACGCTAAACAAATCAGAAAGAAAGTGGTTTGAGATGTGCTGACGTGTGGACATGTTTAGGTGGTACTTAGGCATTCCGCCACTGCTCTTTGCCTACTGCTAACTGTTTATGGCCCACTTCGTACTGCCTACCTTTTAACAAAGCCCGGACCACGAACGCACCGACCGGGTTTAGCGTCGGTGTGAATTCCATTTTTTAAAACGAGTACACCATTTACAAAAACATACGTCACACCAGTGGCATACTGATGGGGTCTATCAAAGGTAGCATTGTCTTTTATTTTTGTGGGGTCAAAGGCAACGACATCTGCATAGTTTCCAATTTTTAGACTCCCCCTTTTTTTAATTTTTAAATTGGATGCAGGTAAGAAGGAGAGTTTACGCACGGCTTCTTCTAGTTTCATTATTCTTTCATCGCGAACATATTTGCCAAGTAAGCGCGCAAAACTCCCATAGGCGCGCGGGTGAGTACCACTACTCGTAAAAGGCTTTTCTGCCGGAATAGAAGCAGCATCAGAGCAAATGCTAACGTAAGGCAGCTGTAACATGCGCTTCACATTCAACTCTGCCATTAAAAAGAATATTGCTGGAATGGAGGAGCGATCAGCAATGATCAGATCAAGCATGGTTTCATTGGCATTTTTCCCATGTAAGCGGGCGATTTCATTCAACCTTTTTCCTTTATATAATTTATTTAAAGAATCTTTTCGGAAACCAAGGATCATTACATCCTTTGGGTCAGAGTTTCGAGAAGGGATGCCGGATTCAAGTTCCTGAATTACCTTTTCCCTCACCGATGGATCTTTTAACCTATCGCACAGGGCACTGATGCCACCTTCTTGCACCCATGTAGGGATGCGAGCGGTAAGCCCTGTCCCGCTGGCGTTGTAGGTGTACATGTCTGCAGTGATTTTTAAGCCCGCTTTTTGAGCACTGTCGATTTTTGCAATAACATTATCGGCCTTAGTCCAATTCCAGGTGTTATTGATTTTCAGGTGATAAATTTCTGTGGGGATGTTGGCCTCTTTAGCGATGCGGAAAGCTTCGTTTAAGGCATTATAAATATTGTCGCTTTCATTTCGCATGTGGGTAATATACATGCCGCCATAAGCCGAGGCCGCTTTGCAAAGTTCAATGAGTTCTTCGGTGGAGGCATAGTCGGCAGGTGCATAAATCAACGAAGACCCCACTCCCATGGCACCCTCTTTCATGGCCTTTTCGACCAATGATTTCATTTGCACAAGTTCTTCGTGCGTTGGCTTACGGTTTTCAAAATCCAACACATACGTTCTTACAGTGGTGGCGCCAACAAATGACGCGAAGTTAGGGCTCACTTTTTTCTTTTCGAGATAGTCGAAGTAATCACCCAAAGATTCCCACGAAGAGTCGTTGGCATTCTTCTTTTTTCGTGGCCCCGGGCTCCAACCTTCCCCAAAGACTTCAAGCGTTACACCTTGTTTGATATCACTCATGGAACGGCCATCCTTTAGTAGCGAGCCGTCTGCCCAGCTGAGCATGTTGATGAAGCCCGGAGCGATGGCCAGGCCGATGGCTTCAAATTCAGTTTTTCCGGTTGCCTGTTTTAAATCTCCGATGAACGCGATGGTATCCGCATTGATTCCGACATCGGCTTGAAAAGGTTTCCCGCCAAGGCCGTCATAAATTAGCCCGTGGCGAAGAATTACATCAAATTTTTGCTTTGCCGCATTGAAAGAAAAAAGAAAGAGGACGATAAAAAATAAAAACGCTTGTCTCATCGGTTAAAGCTAATAAAAAACGAAGCTCAATGACAAGCAACTCCGTTTACATAATCAGAAATAATCTTCATGGCCTGAGCGGTCTCACTTCCTTCAAACCCTGAAATGTCTGAATAGGTAATTTGTTTTTGATATTCCTCAAAAAATATTTTTGAAAGAGGAAGATAGGACCAATGCCATTTTTCTTCTTCGTAGCCAGTGCGTCCATTTATTTTAGTGGTGTAGGGTTGGCAAAATCCAAATTCAGAAGCATGGATGGTGAGCCATTGATAAATTTTCAAGCCTTCTCCACCAGAAAAATAATTGTTGTCGAGTGAATTCAAATCTATATCGGTGCCCCAATGGTGGCGCGATGAACCGGGCATGGAACTGTACAGCAAAATCAATCTGGCTCTTTCTTTTAAATCAACAACAGTGGTTAAATCTTTTCCTTCCACTTTGGTTTTGCCAGTCCATTTGTTTTCCCATATTTTTTTTTGAGAATCAAAATTTCGGGTGGCGGAAATGATGAAAAGATTCATACTATCTTTTTTTGCTGAGGTGGCCATTTTCTTAAAGGCTTCAACTGTTTCTTTGCGAAGAAAGCCATTGAGGGCATTACCTTTCGCAAGGGTAGCGTTCAATTGAATGAATCGCGAATCAAGGGAAGGATCGAAACGGCCTAGAAGATAATTTCTATCTATTGAAGATTGAGAAAAATAGAACAAAAGTAAAACAAAGAGAAAGGTCGTTTTCATTCCTTGCTGAAAGCAAACCAGTTATACCCCTAAAATCAATCTCCCTGGATCTTCCAATAATTCTTTTACCCGCACCAGGAAACTTACCGATTCGCGACCATCGATCACGCGGTGGTCGTACGAAAGGGCCACATACATAATGGGTCTCACAACAACTTCCCCTTTTTGTACAATGGCACGTTCCACAATATTGTGCATTCCAAGAATGGCCGCTTGGGGAGGGTTGATGATTGGTGTGGACAGCATGGAACCAAACACGCCACCATTCGTTATTGAAAATGTTCCTCCGGTCATCTCTTCGATAGAGAGTTTTCCATCGCGACCTTTACCTGCCAACCGAACAACTTCACTTTCAATTTGAGCAAAGGTTAACGATTCCGCATTTCGGATAACGGGTACCACTAATCCGCGCGGGGTAGAAACAGCAATGGAAACATCGCAGTAGTCATGATAGACAATTTCATCTTTATCGATAGAAGCATTTACGGCAGGGAAATCCTTCAACGCAATACAAATGGCTTTTGTGAAGAAGGACATGAAGCCGAGACCAACGCCATATTTTTCCTTGAATTGATCCTTGTATCGGCCTCGTAATTCCATCACGGGTTTCATGTCAACCTCATTAAACGTAGTAAGCATGGCCGTTTCATTCTTCACCGCTACCAATCGCCTCGCAATGGTCTTGCGCAACGAAGTCATTTTCTCTCTTCGTTCGTTTCGCGATCCGCCAGAAGTGATCACCGGTGGAGCCAATGTTGGCGCAGCTTTCGATTCTTTAGGGGGCGCACCTGCTTGTGCTTTCACTGCATCTTCTTTGGTAATTCTACCGCCAATTCCTGTGCCTGCAACTTGTCCACTAGAAATTCCTTTTTCATCTAATATCTTGGCTGCAGCGGGGGATGGAGTGCCTGCTGCATAGGATATGGTTGAAGTTGCTAAAGGGCTTTGAGTTGGGGCCTGTGTTGCGGTGGGTGACGATGTGGCCGGGCCTCCTTCGGTCACTTCGATTTTGCAGATCAGCCCGCCAATGGGTAATGCGGTTTTTTCTTTTGCAACAATATGCAAAATGCCATTGGCCTCAGCAGGCAGCTCGAAAGTTGCTTTGTCAGATTCTACTTCGGCAATGATTTCATCAAGCTTAACGAAGTCACCTTCTTTTTTCATCCAGGTGGAGATCGTTACTTCGGTAATGGACTCGCCTACCGCAGGCACTTTCATTTCTTTTATGGCTCCTGTAGTTTGCATAGGCTTGGGAAATACGTCAGGCGATGTTGGTTTTGTTTCAGTTGAAGAAGGTGCAGAACCAACACCATCGGCAATTTCACAAATCACAGCACCAATGGGAACCACCTCACCTTTTTGTTTGGTAATTTTTAGAGTTCCTGCTTGAGGAGCCGGAAGTTCGAAATTGGCTTTGTCTGATTCCAACTCGGCAATGATTTCATCCATTTTTACAGTATCACCATCTTTTTTTAACCAGTTGGCAATTGTTACCTCTGTAATGGATTCACCGACTGCGGGTACTTTTACTTGTTGTGCCATTCTATATCTTTTTGAATTTTTTTAAAAGGATTAATTGAATGCTTGATTAACAATTTTCTCTTGTTCCACTTTATGAACTTTAGAATACCCGGTAGCGGGCGATGCACTTGCCTTCCGAGAGATTAAATCTAGACCTTGCATATTGCGTAAGATAAAAGTCCAGTAACCCATGTTGGCCGGCTCTTCTTGTACCCAAGTTAGTTTTGCGCCTTTGTATTTTTTTAGAACGGCATTCAATTGTTTTTCAGGGAACGGATGTAGTTGTTCCATTCTTACAATGGCCACCTCTTTGGATTTCTTTTTATGCTGAACCTCCAGTAGATCATAATAAATCTTACCCGTACAAAGGACGACACGTTTCACATTCTTGGGATCTACGTGGTCATCGTCAATCACCTCCTGAAAAGAGCCTTTTGTGAAATCTTTAAGGGGCGACACCACTGCCGGATGACGCAATAAAGATTTAGGAGTGAAAACAATGCATGGTTTTCTGAAATCCCACGCCACTTGTCTGCGTAGCAGGTGAAAGATATTAGCGGGCGTAGTAGGATTACAAACGATCATATTGTATTCAGCAGAAAGCTGCAAAAATCGTTCTGGCCGGGCATTAGAATGTTCTGGTCCCTGTCCTTCGTATCCATGCGGCAAGAGCATAACCAATCCATTCATGCGATTCCATTTGGATTCCGCACTGGAAATAAATTGGTCGATCATGACCTGGGCACCATTTGCAAAATCACCGAATTGCGCTTCCCAAATTACCAGGGCATTCGGTGTGGACATAGCGTATCCGTATTCAAAACCTAATACGCCATATTCAGAAAGCAGCGAGTTGAAAATATTAAATTTTAATTGTCCTTCTTCGATATGGTCTATGTTGCAGTAAGGTTGGTTTGTATTGGAATCAAAAAAGTAAGCGTGGCGGTGGCTAAACGTTCCTCGCTTTACATCTTGCCCTGACATGCGTACGGGAACCTTTTGAAGCAGTAAGGATCCATAAGCAAGTAATTCTGCTTCAGCCCAGCCTAAAATTTTTGTGTCAAAAAATGCGGTCTTTCTTTCTTTGAGCAATTTTTCAATTTGCTTGAGTGGTTTAAACCCTTCTGGTATGGTGGTAAGCGCTTTGGCTACTTTGTCAATCTCCGCTGGCTTAATGCTGGTATCGGGCGATTGATCAAAATCCTTAGGCGTAGACCTACGGAGTTTCTCCCATTCGTTTTCAATTTTCTGTGGCTTGTAAGGAAGGGGTTTCTGCTTTACCTCATTTAGCCTGTCTTGTAATAAATTGCGAAAACTTTTATCCAATTCATCGGCAAGCGTAGCGTCCATGTCGCCTCGTTCAACCAATTTTTTAACATACACTTCGCGAGGATTTGGGTGTTTGGCAATTAAATTGTAGAGCTTGGGTTGGGTGAACTTTGGTTCATCGCTCTCATTGTGGCCATGCCTGCGATAACAGAGCATATCAATGAAAATATTTTTGCCGAATTTTAGCCGGTACTCCACTGCTAAATTGGCACAGAAGGTAACGGCTTCCGCATCATCACCATTGACATGAAGAATTGGCGCGTCCACAATTTTTGAAATATCTGTGCAATAAATGGCTGTGCGGGCATCGTCAAAGTCAGTGGTGAAGCCAATTTGGTTGTTAATCACAAAGTGAATCGTACCGCCTGTTGTGTAACCTGGAAGCCCTGACATTTGAATCACTTCATAAACAATACCCTGGCCAGCCATAGCGGCATCACCATGGATAAGAACAGCCATCGCTTTGGTTATATCGCCTTTATACTCATCGTCAATTTGCCCTCTGGTATATCCTACCACAAGCGGATCAATGGCTTCAAGGTGCGAAGGGTTTGGGGTAAGCTTTACATAAATCTTGTTTCCCGATTGCGTATCAATATGACTTGAATAACCCAAATGATATTTCACGTCACCATCACCCATGGTAAGGTCTGGATTGCTGATGCCTTCAAACTCGGTGAAGATCTGTTCGTAAATCTTTCCAAGAATATTGGTCAGCACATTTAAGCGGCCACGGTGCGCCATACCGATCACGACTTCTTTAACTCCTAGTTCGGCCGATTTATTAATAATCTTATCCAGGGCAGGTATGGTGTTTTCGCCACCTTCCAACGAAAAACGCTTTTGGCCTAAAAATTTTGTGCCCAGAAAATTTTCAAAGACAACGGCCTCGTTGAGTTTGCTGAGAACGCGTTTCTTTTCGCTCTGGCTTGGGTTGTAGCTGAAGTACTCTTTCTCGATTTTTTCAAAAAACCAGGCTCTTATTTCGTCATTTCGAATGAAATTGTATTCAAAGCCGATAGGCCCGAGGTAAAGCACTTTTAGTCGCTCAATAATTTTCCGTAGCGAAGACTTGGGCATCCCAATTTCAGCGGCCACATCAAATTCGGTATCCAAATCTGCATCGGTCAAGCCGAAAATAGTATGCTCTAAATGGACTCCATGATCCCTTCGTTCACGTACCGGGTTCGTATTGGATTTTAAATGGCCAAAAGAACGGTAGGCAAAAATTAAAGTCCGGACAAAGGTCTCTTTGATATTTCCACTATCTGCGGCTCCTTGGCCATTTTCGCCATATCGCTGGCTTGAGAAATCGTACCCTTCAAAGAATTTTTGCCAAGTGGGGTCAACGGAAGTTGGGCTTTGCTTATAATTTTGGTAGAGCTGATCGATGTAACCTACGTCAGCATTAGAGATGTAGGAATAGTTGTCCATGTTTTTGTTTTTGGAAAGAAGTCAAACTTATAAAGAAATGAAATATTATTAAAACCTAATAATCGCGTTAACAAATATATTTGTTTTTACACTTGGATTGCGCGGAATTCGAGAAATGTAACTTTTTGGCAAGGATTTGCTTAAGATTTTTGGGATCCGGTTGCTTGCTTTAAAAAAAGCATTACTTTTGCAGTCCTTTAAAAACGGACGAGATCCAACCTTAAAAATTTGACAAATGGTAAAAATTAGATTGGCCCGCAGGGGCAGAAAAAAACTGGCTTTGTATGATGTAGTGGTAGCGGATGCCAGATCCCCTCGTGACGGTAAATTCATCGAAAAAATAGGCACTTATAACCCATTGACGGTTCCTGCCTCCATCGTATTACAAGATGATCGCGCTTTTCATTGGTTGATGAATGGCGCACAGCCATCAGACACAATTAGGGCAGTACTCTCGTTTCGCGGCATCTTATATAAGAGACACTTGCAGATTGGCGTTAATAAAGGGGCAATTACCCAAGAATTGGCCGACACAAAATTAAACGATTGGTTGAAGACGAAAGAAGCTACCGTCCAGTCAAAACTTGATGGTTTAACGAAATCTAAAGCGGAAAACGCAAAAGCGCGCAAAGAAGCCGAAACTAAAATACGTGAGGCACGTGCTGAGGCCATCCGCAAAAAATCTATCGTAGTTGAAGCACCGGTTGCTCAGGAAGAGGCAGCTCCTACGGCAGCAGAAGGCGAGGCCACTTCGACAGCAGAAGGTCAGGCTTAATAGTTTAAAATCTTAAAAAATAGTGCCAACACTGAAATGTGTTGGCATTTTTTATTTAATGAGAATGCAACAAGACAACATTAAAATCGGGTTTATTTCAAAAACGCATGGACTGAAAGGGGAGGTAACAGCCGTGCTAGAAAATGACGGGGCATGGACTGATGATACCACGCTTTTGCTCGAATTAAACGGAAGCCTGATTCCTTATTTTATTGAAAGAACTTCTGGTCAAGCCAATAAGCCAATAATAAAATTTGAAGGAATCAATTCCATCGAGCAAGCCACGATGTTGAAAGGGCGCAGCATTTATAGCCCAAAATCCGATCGCCCCAAATCAAAGCCGGGTCAATTCCATGACAATGAAATAATTGATTTTCAGGTGGAGGATAAAGAATTGGGAACGTTAGGGATTGTCAAGGAAATCCAAAACCAAGGAGTTAACAAATTGATTCTGGTGTTAAATGGGACTAAGGAGATTCTGATTCCGGTAAATGCACCTTTCATCAAGAAGGTGAACAAATTGAAGAAAACAATTCAGGTAGAATTGCCGGACCGCTTTTTGGATTTCTGATTTCCGAAAGCTAACGTGAAGAGAATCACATTGACTTTGTTGAAAGAGAAGAATTTGTATTTTTAATAAAAAATATTCTGATGAAAAACTTATTCGCATTCTTCGTGATGATTGGCTTGGTTGTGCAAGGCTATTCCCAAGATCAAAATAAATGGAAAGGTAAATTTGAGCAACTGGATTACTTGCTTCCAACCCCAAATGAATACCGCTCGGGCTCTGGTGCACCTGGCCCGAAATATTGGCAACAAAAAGCGGACTATGTCATCGATGCTGAACTAGACGAGCCGACCAACCAACTTCATGGAAAGGAAACCATTACCTATTACAACAATTCGCCAGAAACTATTTCCTTTCTGTGGCTACAGTTAGATCAAAATGTAAATAAAAAAGGAAACGAAGATTTTGCTTCCGCTCTGGGCAGTTTGAAAGACACACTCACGGGGCTTTCTATGCAGTACCTGGTTCGGCCGATAGAATTTCAGGCGGGCTGCACGATCAACTCAGTAACTGACAAAGCCGGCAAGGCGCTCCCAATCACCATCAACAACACGATGATGCGTATTGACTTAAACACACCGCTAAAGGCGGGTGAAAATTTGTCGTTCACTATTTCATGGAGTTATGCCATCACCGATCGGGCCATGTTTTTACTTTCCCGCGAAGGGTATGAGCATTTCCCTGAAGACAATAACAATGTCTATCTGATTGCCCATTGGTTTCCACGCATGTGCCAGTACGATGATTTTGAGGGTTGGCAGAATAAGCAGTTTCAGCGCCTTGGTGAATTTGCCCTTGAATTTGGAAATTATAAAGTGAACTTTACTGTTCCGGCAGACCATATTGTAGGTGGCACGGGCAGTTTAACCAACGCGAAAGAAGTTTTGACCTCCGCTGAATTTGATCGTTTCGAAAAATCGAAGTCGTCATTTGACAAACCAATGGTGATCGTAACCGAAGAAGAAGCCCGGCAAAAAGAGAAAATGAAATCCACTGCGAAAAAGACGTGGCGGTTTCAGGCCGACAATGTGCGCGATGTAGCCTATGCCAGCTCCAGAAAATTTATTTGGGATGCGCAAGCAGTGAAGCTTCCGACTAACACCACGTTGGCAATGTCTTTTTATCCTAAAGAAGGTTTGCCGGTTTGGTCAGAAGAATCAACGAAAGCAGTAAAGAATGCGGTGGAAGTTTATTCTCAAAACACATTTGATTATCCTTATCCAGTAGCGATTTCCGTAAACACGTCCAATATAGGGATGGAGTTTCCAATGATCAGTTTTAACGGAGGCCGACCACACAATGGCAAAATGAGCGATCAGGCCAAAGCCGGAATGATCGGAACGATCGTACACGAAGTAGGTCATAATTATTTTCCCATGATCGTGAGTTCGGATGAGCGCCAATGGATGTGGATGGACGAAGGGCTAAACACCTTCTTGCAAACACGCACCGAGATGGAGCGCTACCCGCAGTTTCATCATACCGAACCCAAGGACATTGTGCCGTACATGAAGGGAGACAAAAACATAATGCGGCCGGTGATGACTACTTCAGACAACGAACAATTGCGTGCCTTTGGTTCTAATTTTTATCAGAAGCCTACGGTGGCGTTAACCATTTTGCGGGAAACTGTAATGGGTCATGAACTTTTCGATCGCGCTTTTAAAGAGTATGCCAATCGTTGGAAATACAAACACCCGCGCCCGGCTGATTTATTCCGGACGTTGGAAGATGTTTCTGCCGTGGACTTGGATTGGTTTTGGCGTGGATGGTTTTATGGCACCGACAATGTAGATCTGGAACTGAGCGAAGTAAAATGGTATAAAATGAATGCGCAAGCGGTTGATCCGGAAAAGAAAAACGTGACGGTAAAACCGGGCGATCTTTCTTCCGGGAAGAATGAAAACGCGATGACCGATTTCAGCATCGGCCCGCTTCCGCTGACGGTTAAAAACACACCCGATGCCAATTACGGGCAGTACCTGAGCCGCCTGGATGATTATGCGGTGAGAAAAAACCTGGAAGGCAAAAATTTATATCAACTGAAATTTAAAAATAATGGAGGCCTGGTAAGTCCGATTATTATTGAGTGGACGTATAAAGATGGCACAAAAGAAACCGAAAAGCTTTCAGCTGAAATCTGGCGCCTGAACGAACAAGAGGTAACTAAAATTTTTGTGAAAGATAAAGAAGTGGTGGGCATTGTGGTGGATCCCAATGCAGAAACCGCAGATATTGATACCGGTAATAATACCTTCCCTAAAAAGCCGGAAGCGAATAAGTTTGATCAGTTGAAGAAAGAGAAATAGTCGATGAGTTTTACGGGTAAGGAGGCGAAAGGATAATTTCTTTTCGCCTCTTTTTTTGTGACCCCGGGGAGGCTCGAACTCCCGACCCGCTGATTAAGAGTCAGCTGCTCTACCAACTGAGCTACGGAGTCGTAATTTTTTGATCGGCAAAATTAGCAGATAAAATTTATTGCGTGACTATAAATTATCTATTTCTCCATAATCAGGGTAATCCCTTGACCGCCTGCTGCACAGACAGAAATGAATCCCCTTCCTGATCCTTTTTGCTGTAAAAGTTTTGCCATCGTAGCGATGATCCGCCCACCAGTGGCGGCAAAAGGATGGGCCGCAGCTAAACTACTTCCTTTCACATTCAACTTCGTTGGGTCTATGTTCCCCAATGATTTTTCAAAGCCAAACGTTTTCATCAATTCTTCGCTCTCCCAAATTTTCAAAGTTGCCAAAACCTGAGCGGCAAAGGCTTCATGGATTTCGTAGAAATCAAAATCCTGTAAATTCAATTCCGCTTTTTTCAACATGCGAGTGGCCGCATAGACAGGAGCTAACAATAAATTTTGTTTTTGATGCACGTATTCAATGGCGGCTACTTCGGCAAAGGTGATGTAGGCTAAAACCGGCAATGAATGTTGGCGAGCCCAATCTTCGCTGGCAAGAAGAACACAAGAGGCGCCATCAGTGAACGGGGTTGAGTTACCAGCGGTGAGTGTTCCGTTTTCTTTGTCAAAGGCAGGTTTTAGCTTCGCCAGTTTTTCTAGCGAAGAGTCTTTACGCACATTGTTGTCGCGCGTCAAGCCTAGAAAAGGCGTGAGCATATCATCAAAAAAACCATCGTCATAAGCCTTGGCCATTTTTTGATGGCTTTGTAAGGCAAACGCATCCTGATCTTCCCGTTTGATACCGTAATATTTCGCGGTGATTTCCGTGTGCCCGCCCATCGACAATCCCGATCGTGGTTCGTCAATGCCAGGCGCTACCGGCACTAAGTCTTTAAACCTGATTTTTAGAAATTTACTAAGCTTTTCGCCTACCGTCTTGGCTCTCCGGGCTTCTAACAAAATTTTACGCAAGGGTTCGCTGACCACAATCGGCACATTGCTTACGGAATCTACCCCGCCAGAAATACCAACTTCAATTTGACCCATGGCAATTTTATTTCCGATGTACACCGCAGCTTCCAGGCCCGTGTCGCAAGCTTGTTGAATATCACAAGCGGGGGTGGTTGGGTCAAGGGTAGAGCCGAGAACACATTCGCGCATCAAATTAAATTCACGACTGTGTTTGATCACGGCTCCTCCGGCCACTTCGCCTAATCTCTTCCCTTGCAAATGATAGCGTTCGATCAAACCGTTTAGCGCAGCCAACATCATATCCTGATTACTGGCATTGGCATAGTTGGTATTATGACGGGCGAAAGGAATACGATTGTAACCGACAACAGCGACCTTTCTGGAAGGTTGATTTATAAACATGAGTCTGGATTTGTTAGTACAATAAAGGAATAATTTGTGTTGAAAGTTTCAGCTGGACCAAACTATTTTTCAAAATGAATAAGCCGTTTATGGAAACAGATGTGGTTTGGTTCAGTAAATTTGATCTATGGAAAAATCTAAACTACGAAGCACTAATTGGTTTGGTCGAAAAGGAAAAGATGGATTTATCTATCGCGCTTGGATGAAGAATCAAGGAATTCCTGCTGATATGTTTGAAGGCAAACCAGTCATCGGTATTTGCAACACGTGGAGTGAACTAACGCCCTGCAACGCCCATTTTCGCGACCTTGCTGAATCTGTAAAAAAGGGTGTACTTGAATCGGGTGGTTTTCCAGTTGAGTTTCCCGTGATGTCGCTAGGTGAGACGCTGATCAAACCCACGGCCATGTTATACCGAAACCTGGTGAGCATGGATGTGGAAGAATCAATTCGAGCAAATCCCATTGACGGGGTCGTGTTGCTTTGTGGTTGTGATAAAACTACGCCTTCCTTAGTGATGGGCGCTTGCAGTGTAGATATCCCAACATTAGTAATATCGGGTGGGCCAATGCTAAAAGGACATTGGAAAGGAAAAGACATTGGCACCTCTGATGTTTGGCGTTTTGATGTGGCGCATAAACTGGGTCAAATATCCAATGAAGAATTTATAGAAGCCGAAGCGTGCATGGCGCGAACCCAAGGTCATTGTGCCGTGATGGGCACTGCTTCAACGATGGCCGTTATGGTGGAGGCCTTGGGTCTTTCTCTGCCCAACAATGCCTCCATTCCAGCAGCCGATGCCAGACGTAAAGTGTTGTCGCAGCTTTCGGGGAGAAGGATTGTAGATATGGTAAAGGAAGAACTAACCCTGTCCAAAATACTTACCCGAAAAGCATTTGAAAACGCCATCATGATCAACGCAGCCATTGGCGGATCTACCAATTTTGTAATTCATTTATTAGCCATCGCAGGCCGGATCGGTGTTGATTTAAATATTGATGACTTCGATGAGTTTTCACAACGAATTCCCTTACTGGTGAATATCCAGCCATCTGGAGAAAACTATATGGAGGATCTATATTATTCCGGTGGCTTGCCAGCGTTGATAAAAGAAATGAAATCCATAATTCATAATGATGCACTTACGGTGAATGGAAAAACGATGGGTGAAAATTGTGCAAGGGCTGAAGTGTATGACCGAAATATTATCAGTACGATGCAAGAACCTTTCAAGCCTGAATCTGGCATTGTGGTGGTGAAAGGAAATCTTGCACCCAATGGCGCAGTGATAAAACCTTCAGCAGCGAGTCCCTCCTTGTTAAAACATACAGGCAAGGCAGTGGTCTTTGAAAACATCGAAGATTACCAAGCAAGAATTGATGATCCTAACTTAGCGATCGATGCAAACAGCATTATGGTGTTAAAAAATGTTGGTCCTAAAGGTTATCCGGGCATGGCCGAAGTCGGCAACATGGCGCTCCCTAAAAAATTATTGGTGCAAGGTGTAACTGACATGGTTCGCATTTCAGACGGAAGAATGAGTGGCACTGGATTTGGGACGGTAGTCTTGCATGTGTCACCTGAAGCGGCCGCGGGTGGCAACATTGGCCTGGTGCAGAATGGTGACCTCATCAATTTGGATGCGCACAACAGAACGCTGCACCTGGAGGTGTCTGATTCTGAATTAGCATCGCGAAAAAAAGCATGGAAGCAATCCGAAAAAATGCATTCGCGCGGCTATGTGCATTTGTATCAAACCCATGTAGAGCAAGCGCACCTTGGTGCGGATATGGATTTTTTGAAGGGTGGATCGGGGAGCATGGTGTCAAGAGATTCACATTAAAAATTTAGCTATGAGTTTCGCGAATAAAACTGCCATCGTAACCGGAGCGGGTCAAGGTATTGGTTATGAAATCGCTTTTCAACTAGCCCATCAAGGCGCTTTTGTGATCTTAAATGATATTGATGAAGGGATGGCTGCCAGTGCTGTTAAAAAAATCGGCAAAGAGGTTTCAGGTAAGTGCATAGCCCTGGTTGGCGACTCGAGCAACTATTCCTTCATCACAGAAATGGTCAATGAGGCAGCTAAACAGACCGGCCACCTTGATATCGTCATCGCCAATGCGGGGATTACCCTTTATGGAGATTTCTTCACCTATCAACCAGACGCATTTAACCGAGTGATGCAGGTAAACTTAGCGGGCACTTTTTTTCTCGCGCAAGCAGCCGCCAATGTAATGAAGGGCCAGGCTAGCGGTGGTTCACTGTTATTTACCTCTTCTGTAACCGGCCATCAGGCGCATAAAAATCTAGCGGCTTATGGAATGAGTAAAGCAGCGCTTGAAATGCTGGCAAAAAATTTGGTGATCGAATTATCTTCTTTTAAGATTAATGTCAATACGGTGGCACCTGGGGCAACGTTAACCGAGCGCACAATGGAAGATCGCGAATATGCAGCCACTTGGTCGAAGATTACGCCTATGGGAAGTGCGGCCACCGTTACCGATATTGCTAACGCAGCACTATTCCTCGTTTCGGATAAAGCCAAACACATCACCGGACAAAATTTAATTGTGGACGGTGGGTGGACGAGTATTAGTCCGTCACCGTATTAAGGAGGATAAGGTGAATAAACCCATCGACTAAATGTATTTGTATTTTGTTCAACATTCGGATACAAACCTAGGATTCACCCGTTCCGGGTGTCGGAAGGTATAAGTTTGATGGCTCTGATGCTGATTTTGGATTAGTAGAATGCACGCGTTGCAAAAGCGTGCGCGAACAAAAGAAAAAGAAGAGGCTCCAAGGCCTCTTCTTTAGATTTGAATAAGTCGATTGTTAATTAAAAATATACCTTACACCAATCTGCATCTGCCAACGGGAGTTGATATTAGTTGGATCGGCACGGAATGAAGTAGTAAGCGGTGTGTTGGTAGCAGCATTGAGGTAAGGAAATTGATATTGCGGCACCTTATTCGCATCGTATCCGGTAAAGGTGAGTAGCGAAGTACGGTTAGGGATCCGGACGACACCCCATTTGCTGTTTAGCATATTTCCAATATTGAAAATGTCGAAACTAAACTGGAGGGTATTGGTTTTCTTTCCTGATTTGATATAAAAATCCTGTAAGAGTCGGATATCCAACTCCCCTCTCCAAGGTGAGAAAGCGCCATTTCTTGCCGCGTACTGTCCACGATGTTTGCTTAAGTACCTGTCTCTATTGATAAAGGCATTAAGGTCATTCCATTGTTGTGCAGCAGAATAAGTTACTACGCCTTTGCTTACTATATCAGTAAGGGCAATATCGCTTTGCGTCTTTGGTATGTAAATCAAATCATTATTTGTCTGCTGGTCGCCATTCATATCTCCGTTGTAGACGTACGAAAATCTCCCAGAGTAAACATTAGGTGCGAGTTCATAGAATGCACCGATGGTGGTTCCCATAAATCCAAGATATTTCTTTGTGTAATTCAACGAGGCAATTATTCTATGTTGGGCATAATATTGCGAATACCCCGTTACGTTGGCATTGGGATTGCCGGAGACCTGACGGCCGCTCCAACTGGATTGAGCAATAGAGCCGCCATCATTAACCGACCTTGAATCGGTGTAAGTATAAGAAACTGTTCCGTCCAGTCCATTGCTGAATCTTTTCTTGAACTGGATGGTAGCAAAATAGCTATACCCTTTGGCTGAGTTTTTCAGCACAATGGCATTGGTGATATTTGGATTTAAACGAACATTAGCATTAGAATTTCCTGGTTTCCCTGGAAAGGAGGTATAATAAATAGGCCGATTATCTGCGCCACTGGCTGTATTCGGTGGGGTAGGCAAATCCACATTAGAAAAATAAACCGCATTAATATCTTTAGTGAAAGCAAGATCAAGAGATCCGATGATTCCTCCTGGCAATACTTGGTCGATGGCGATGTTTGTTCTCCAAACCTGCGGGAATTTAAAATTGCGATCCGTCACGGCTAGGTTAAAGCTTGGGTTCGCGGAGGCCGGAGGATTGCCATTTTGCCCCGGCCGATAATAATTAACGTCAGGTTGAAATACTGCTCCAGGTTGACCCGCGGTTGGATTTGCTTGAAAGAAAGAGCCAAACAATAATCCATTATTGGATGCTTGGTTCGAGATCCATACATAAGGAACGCGACCGGTGAAAATACCAGAACCACCACGCACTTGGGTGGTCTTGTCTCCCTTCACGTCCCAGTTAAATCCAAAGCGTGGCGACCATAAAAGAGATGATTTTTGAACCTGATTGGTGTACAAAGGTTTGCCGTCATCAAAAGTTACGGTAGCAGCGAGAGGATTTTGAGCGATACTCGAATTGACATTAGGGTTATCTACACGTAAGCCAAAGGTCAAGCTCACCTTTTCGTTTAGATCATACTTATCTTGGCCGTATAACCCTAACTGGAATGCTTTAACACCTACCAGCGGAAATGAGCCATCAGGAGATGCGGAATAGCCTAACTGATATTGAGCAACGTGACCCGTTTGGCCAGCTGCACTTGCGTAAAAGTCGGATAGTGAATTAAAACGGAATTGGCTATAGTAGAAGGGGTCAAATCCATTTTGGAAACTATAAAATTCGTTATAGGTTCCAACGGTAAACGTGTGTTTACCTCTATAGATGTCGAGATTATCCGAAATCTGAAACACATTGGTATTTAAGATATTATTAGCCGAAAAGGGTTCATATCCAAAGGAAGTCAATTGGGCTCCGCTTCCATTGAGGATATCTACAAGAGGAAATAATTTTCCTGAAGTTGGAGTTTGACGAAAATCTCTGAAAGCAGAATACCCGATCTGAAATTTATTCGCGATGTTATTTCCGAACGAACTATTTAATTCGGCGATTACCGAGTTGAGGTTATTATTGATGCGGTAATAATTCCCTAGAAAGGGTAAGCCAAACTGGCTTGGGGAGCGTCCACCAATTGATCCGCTGCCACTGGGCGGCACATCTCTGAGTGAATTCAGGAAATTGTATTTTATCGTAAACTTATGCTTGGTACTAATGTTCCAATCTATTTTAAGTGTTGCCTTATCACTGTTGGAGGCCAATTGATAATTTTGATAGGGGCCGGGATTATATCCATAATTGCTGACCAGAAAGCTGCTTAATGCGTCTAGATCAGAAGCTTGCACCTGAGAAACATTCGCTCCTGTCGATCCATTTACAGAAGCAGTAAATTGCGTGCCTGGGTCATTTCTTCTTTCGGTTTCATAATTGGCAAAAAAGAAAAGTTTGTCTTTGATGATAGGGCCACCGATACGAAATCCAGTGTTATAAAAACTGAAACCATTAAGCTTGTTGGTGTTGCCATCAACTTTCGATCCGGCCAGATTTTGATTCTTGGTGAAATAATAAACCGACCCGGTAACATCATTTGTACCACTGCGGGTAACAACATTAACGCCAGCACCCGTGAAGCTCCCCTGTGTAACATCGTAAGGAGCAATAGAAGTTGTCATTTGATCTACGGCATCTAAGCTTATGGGCTGCGCGTTTGTTTGCCCTCCTACAGCACCAGACAAACCAAAAG
Organism: Cytophagales bacterium; assembly: GCA_027317105.1. GTDB lineage: Bacteria > Bacteroidota > Bacteroidia > Cytophagales > Cyclobacteriaceae > ELB16-189. The sequence goes on along the minus strand of DAHVFH010000002.1, from coordinate 7,775 downwards.
CATTGTTAAACAGTGCCCCGTCAATCGTTGTATTGTTATACAAATTGTTTCTTCCCCCATAACTTCCCCCCGAAAATTGGGGTGTTAGCCGAAGGTAATCCTGAAAACTACGTGCAATTGTTGGGAGATTGGTAATTTCTCTATTCGTGATGTTGGTTGAAGCTCCAGTGCGGTCTGAATTGAAGATGTCTGATTCTGAAGCAACGACCTGTAGTTCTTTGAGTTCTGTTTCACTTTCGGATAACGTAAACTTCACATCAGTAGCATTGCCGAGTGTTAGATAGATACCTTCTCTTACTGAAGTGACATATCCAACAAACGAAACAGTAACTTTATAGGGGCCTCCAACTTTTGCGTTGGTGATCGTGTATTTGCCATCCGATCTTGATACCGCCCCGTATTGGCTACCAGTAGGAACATGGATGGCGACAACATTTGCTCCTGGTAAAGACTCTCCTTTTGAATCTTTTACGAGTCCGTTGATGCTTGCGGTTGTTGCGCCTTGCGCAAATAAGCCTGTAAAGGTTATTGCAGAAAGCAACATTGATAAAAGTAATTTTTTCATCATAGCTAGGTTTTGTTAGGTTTTTAACAAGGCAAAAATATCCTTTTTGCACCATTGGAAAGTAGCCTTTCGATTAATTATTTAAACCTTTTATTAACAATCAAGCAACATGAATGCGCTTAATACATTTATGCAGTATTCCTGGCAATCGATAGCTATTCTTCTTTGTCAAAAATCCATCAAAAGAAATCGATTGCTTTTCGCATTTTTGCAAACCTTATCAGTGAAAAAGTGGTTTAGACCGAAATGGAAAAAGAAAAAGTAAGCAGCGGCAATATTTTAGACTTTAAAGTTCTGGGACGGCTTCTTGGATTTGTTCGTCCGTACAGAAATCGTTTTTATTTTGTTGTTTTCCTTACCCTTGTCTTGGGCATTCTCACCCCTTTGCGTCCTCTCCTCATACAATATACCATTGACAAACACGTGCAGTTGGGAAATTATTGGGGCATGGTGGATGTGATGTTATTGATATTGCTGCTTTTGGTGGCACAATCCATTGTACAGTATTTTCACACCTATGTATCCGGACGCATTGCCCAGTTTGTCATCCGTGATATCCGGATAAAATTGTACGAGCATATCGTCCACTTACGTTTGCAATTTTTTGACAAAACACCGATTGGCCGATTGGTTACCCGCACAATTTCGGACGTAGAAACACTTGCCGATGTTTTTAGTGAAGGACTCGCTGCCATGGCTAGTGATTTGTTGCAAATTGTCTTCATCCTTGCTTTTATGTTTTATATTGATTGGCGCCTGGCGCTGGTCAGTTTATCGACCATTCCGTTGATGATTTTATCAACCTATGTCTTTAAAGAAAAAATAAAAGTGGCCTTTAACGATGTTCGCAATGCCGTTTCCAACTTGAATGCTTATGTACAAGAACATATTACAGGCATGAGTATCGTGCAGATTTTCGGGAGTGAGAAAAAAGAATTTGAGAAATTTAAAGTGATCAATCGCGAGCATCGCGATGCCAATCTAAGGTCGGTATTGTATTATTCGATCTACTTTCCTGTGGCGGAAATCATTGCGGCCATGGGCACTGGATTGCTGGTTTGGTATGGAGCAAAAGGTGCTATCAATCAAGAACTAACAGGCATCACGTTGGGCAAATTGGTTTCGTTTATCATGTTTATCCAACTTTTTTTCCGACCGATTCGAATGATCGCTGACCGGTACAATACCCTTCAAATGGGGATCGTAAGTTCTTCCCGGATTATTAACCTTTTAGAGGATAAAGAATTTCAGGTTCAGGAAGGAACCTATCGCCCTGAGGAAATGAAGGGAGTCGTTCATTTTGAACATGTGTGGTTTGCCTATAACGAGGCCAATTATGTACTGAAAGATTTTAATCTGGAGATAAAACAGGGTGAAACCGTGGCGCTGGTTGGCGCGACAGGCGCAGGAAAGTCCTCGGTTATTAATTTACTGAGTCGCTTTTATGAAGTCAATAGAGGATCAATTTCTATTGATGGGGTGACCCTTACCAACTATAATCTTTCATCCTTACGAAAAAATATCGGTGTAGTACTTCAAGATGTGTTTCTTTTTTCAAGCACTATCCGCTACAACATCACCTTAGGCAATGCGGAAGTCACCGATGCCATGATCTTGAACGCTGCCGATTTGGTGGGCGCAAGAAAGTTCATCGACCGATTGCCAGGTGGACTGGATTATAATGTGATGGAGCGTGGTGCCACCCTATCTGTAGGACAGCGTCAGTTACTTTCCTTTATTCGTGCCATGGTGTACGACCCAAAGATTTTAGTGCTAGACGAAGCCACCTCTTCGGTAGATACGGAAACGGAAGAAATGATTCAGGATGCCATTGGCAAGATGATGGAGAATCGAACCTCCATCGTTATTGCCCATAGACTCTCTACTATCCAGCACGCCAAAAAAATAATCGTTTTGGACAAGGGAGAAATAAAAGAATCAGGTCGACATGAGGAGTTGCTGGCGCACGATGGCTTTTATGCCCATCTTCATAAAATGCAATATAAAGAGGCCGTTTGACCCTTGGCGGGTAATATTGGAGAGATTCCCCTTCGTTTCTGCAAAAGAATTATCTTTGCTTTGATGCGTTTTCAAAAGCCATTCTTTTTACTGCTTTTTCTGTTTCTCCTGACTGCGCCAATGTGCTTTTCTCAAATAAGAAAAAGCGTGCGGAGCAGTCACTATAATCAGCCTAAGGTATCGCACAGCAAGGCTCGAATTGTATGTCCTATTTTTGTTGAAAGCCAATATCCCTATCAGGGCATCGGCTTTAAGGTAGGCGATCCTTTTGCATTGACTTATAAGTTTTATCCCAGTAAGCATTGGTCGTTTGCCGTGGATGCGGGCAAAGCCGCCAGCGGGTTATACAACAGTTATTACCGCGGACTTTTTAATGGCCTCGCCCATGTAGATACATTATCGACTGATATTGCCACGAAGCAAAAATCAACAATAACCTATCTTACCCATAAGGTCTTGGACGATTGGTTTTTGGAGACCAAGTTTTTATATCAATGGGATGCTACGGTAATTTCAAAAGGCCTGATGGTGTATGCCGGTCTGGGATGGCAATGGAGAAGCACAAAAATTCAATACGATTATAATTACCAACAGGCACCAGTGGGGGTGGGTGAGGCTCGCTTTGGCCGGTTTATTGTAAATCGGTTTACTTACGGCCCTGTTGTCCTTGCGGGTTTTGAATATTCTTACTTTTCATTGCCCATTTCAGCCTTTATCGAAGTGGAGCTGTTTACCGATACGCTGGTCGATCCAGGGTATCAGCGGTTTCAAGGCGGGGTGGGGCTTCGGTATGTTTTCTAATCCGTTTCCACTTCATCCGTTTGCATCTGTTTTTCGAACAGCTCTTTGTAAACGCCCTCTTTTTCTAGCAGGGATTCGTGGGTGCCTTCTTCCACGATTTCGCCATCATGTAAGACTAGAATTTTATTGGCCAGCTTAGCAGAGGAAACACGGTGAGAGATAATAATGCTCGTTCTGCCCACCATTATTTTTTTCATGCTGTTAAGGATATTGTTCTCTGTTTTGGTGTCGACTGCAGAAAGGGCGTCATCGAGAATTAATATTTTTGGTTCACGCGCCACTGCCCGGGCAATTGAAACCCTTTGCTTTTGTCCGCCAGAAAGAGTGATCCCTCGCTCGCCCACGCGTGTGCCAAAACCCTTAGGAAAAGCCTGAATATTTTCATACACATCAGCATCTTTGGCCGCTTGAATGATTTTGTTTTCATCTGGGATCTCCAGACCGAAACCAATATTATTGTAGATGGTATCGCTGAAGAGAAAAACATCTTGGGGTACCACACCCACCTGCTTTCGCAACGAAATTAAATTTAATTCCTTGATGGGTATTCCGTCTATGCGCACCTCACCTCCAGTGACATCGTAGAGTCGGGAAACTAAATTGGCAATAGTGCTTTTGCCCGATCCAGTAGTGCCGATGATTCCCAACGATTCGCCCGGACTGATAGTGAAAGAAATGTTTTTTAATGCCTCCACTCCCGTGTCAGGATAGGTAAAGAAAACATTTTCGAACGTTACCTTTCCGGCAATTTCGCTCGCTAAATTTTTGGACGGAATAATATCTGTTTTGATTTTTAAAAACTCATTGATTCGTTTTTGAGACGCCTCTGCCCGCTTAACCTGACTGCTTGTCCAACCTAACAAGGTGACGGGCCAAGTGAGGATATTTACGTAAATAATAAACTCGGCAATATTCCCCACGGTTAGCGCACCATTAATGACCTCCACACTTCCCGCATACACGGTGAAAAGAATGCTTAACCCGACTAGCCCTAACACAATCGGATAAAACAGGGCTTCTACCTTTGTTAACTTAATCGACTGGTGTTTATACTCATTATTCTCCACGGCAAAATTGGCGACCGACTCTTTTTCGCGCGTAAAGGACTTCAACACACGGATACCAGAAAATGCTTCTTGTACAAAAGTGCTTAACCGAGATTGACTTTTCTGGATTTCGCTGCTGCGATGCTCAATAATATTATTTACATAAAATATAGTGATGGATAATAGGGGTAATGGCAATAAAGAGTACAACGTAAGCTTGGGACTGATTGCAAACATAAAGGGAACAAGCATGGCAAAGAGCGTGGCAAGCTGCAGACCATACATTATGGAGGGACCTAAATACATGCGAACACGCCCTACGTCTTCGCTGATCCGGTTCATTAAATCACCTGTATTGTTTCTCCTGTAAAAACTAATGGGCAGTGTTTGGTAATGTTCAAAAATTTCATTTTTTAAATCATACTCGATCAGCCGGCTCATTACGATCAGTGTCTGGCGAACAAAATATAAAAATACCCCACGTAACAACGCCATAATCAAAATGAGCACGGCATAAATTAAGATGCTTCGTGCGAATACATCGAAGAAGGATTGCTGCACGCTACTTTTATCAAAAGAGCGATACACACGGATGTTGTCAACCACCAAGTCAATGGAGTAACGAACGAATTGAGCTGGTAAAATCTGGAATGCATTGGAAATGATAACAAAAACAAGTCCCCAGATCAGGCTCCACTTGTATTTAAGTAAATATTTGTTGAGATGCGTGAGTTCTTTCATTTCGGCTAAGCGCAGTATTTATGAGGATTAGCAACGTGAATTGCGTCCTGCAAGTTCGCAAAAGCACACTTATCCAACAAAGTCTTTCACATTTGATTGCTAGGGCGTAATTTGCAGCCTCAAAAAACGTTCTTTATCATGCTCAACAGGCGTACTATTCGAATCAAAATTATGCAAAGCCTATTTGCGTATAGTCAGTGTAAAGAAGCCGACCTGCAGGTAGCTCATGATTTCATCGAGGAGAAGTTTAAGCCCAATTTGAACTCCATGAAGGTGCAAGACAAAGAATTGCTGCGTTCTCAAAAAAAGCAGGCGCTTCAACTCTTTGAAAAAAAAATGTTGGATGCCAAGGTAAAGGGCGAAGATACTATCATCAACAAGACCGTTGAGGAAGCGATTAACCTTTACCTTAAATCACTTAAAAAAGACCAGGCTTCTTTAAACAAGAACATCTTGCTGGAAATGGAAAAAATTTCAGCGCTGTACCATAGCGTGATCTCCCTGATGGTGGCTTTGGCCGATCAGGCAGGAACGGACAAACGAGTGAATCATAAGCATTTTGTTCAACATACTTGGATCAAAGCCTGGAGACAAAACGCGGAATTGCAAAAATCATTAGCGAAAGAAAATTCTGGATGGGAAGGCAAGTTGGACAAAATACGGGGTTGGTTTCGTGATGTGCTTAAAGAAGACAGTGCGTATCAAAAGTTCATAACTTTGGATACGCCAGATGAAGAAACAGAAAAGGCCTTTATCAAACACCTCACCCGCAAAATTATTTTGGGCAGTGGGGTTATCAATGATTATTTTGAAGATCAAAATATTCGGTGGGCTGAGGACAAAGACATCGTGAAAAGCATGGTGGACAAAACCATAAAATCGTATGCCGATGGAAAAATGACCCTTCAAAAAGTGTCCCTGAATTGGGATGATGACAAGGGTTTTATAGATCTATTGTTTAACAAAGTGATTGACCTTGATCCTCGTTATAAGGAATTGATTGCCAAAAACACGCGAAATTGGGAAGTCGATCGGTTGCCTTTGACCGATCGTGTAATTCTTGAAATGGCGATTTCTGAAATGGTTTATTTTCCAAACATTCCGGTGAAGGTGACCATCAACGAATACCTTGAACTCTCTAAAGATTACAGTACCCCTAAGAGTAGGCAGTTTATCAATGGCATTTTGGATGTCATTTCCAAGTCGATGAAAGATTCAGGCGAAATAAAAAAGAGCGGCCGAGGGCTTCTCGATAATAAGTAGTTGAACGAAAATACTTTTATCTTTGCATTTCAAAAACAAGTTATTATGGGTAAAAAGAGTAACAACGCTTTAGCGGCATTTTTGGTGGGCGCGGCCGCAGGTGCAATCCTGGGGATTTTGTATGCACCCGATAAAGGCACGAATACACGTGAAAAACTCTCGTTTCAGTTAGACAAGTACAGAACGTTGTTACAAGATTACCTGAATGATTTGATGAGTGGTAAAGATACGCCTCTCACTTCTGAAGCTCAATCGCAAGGGCAAAAAGTTGTTTTGGAAGCAAAAGGGAAGGCACAACAACTGTTGGATGATGTGGATGAGTTGTTGGATCAAATCCGGGGTAAAAACAGTTAACCTTTTGTTAAAAAAAAGAGAAAAGTTGACATTTATAGGGACAAGGAATTAATTTTGATTATTATTTTATTAGCTAAAAAAATGAATATGAAAACGGGATTGAATGTGATATTGATTACCCTTTTTGGGCTGTTCATTGCAAGTTGCAGTAACCGCTCATCGGAAAAGAGAATAGCCGAATTAGAGAGTCGGCTTGCACAGTTGGAAGGAAACAAAGGAGCGCCAACACAGGCAACAAACCCAGCTGCCACGGCAAACCCTACTGCTCCAGAAGAAAAACCCGAAGGCCCTTTGCCGGTAATTGAGTTTAATACTACTGACCATGATTTCGGGACAGTAGGTGAAGGCCAGAAGGTTTCATATACTTATGCTGTTAAAAACACCGGCCAGGCACCCCTTATCATTCAAAATGCACAGCCTTCTTGTGGTTGCACCGTTCCAGATTGGACCAAATCACCCATTCCTGTTGGCGGAACGGGATTTGTAAAAGCAGAATTTGATACTCATGGAAAAGTTGGGATTCAAAATAAAACGATTACCGTTACGGCCAACACGTGGCCAAAAACTACAATGATCAAATTCAAGGCGATGGTTACAGCCAAACCCGATGGCGCGAACGGCCCCAAAAAGTAGTGTCCATAAAAATGAAGTTTTAAAATCCCCGTTCAGGGGATTTTTTGTTTTGAATTGATCGGAAACGACTAAGCGTACATTGATTGGTTATTTTGTTTGTCAGGCTCATACCAAACGGATAACTTTGCACCCTAAATTTTAAATAGCTATGTATTCTATCTTACTTCAAGCAACAAACAGTTGGAGCTTCCCCCTGATGATGGTGCTGATGTTTAGCCATGAAAATTGTACGTGCCTTATTTAATTTGTTTCGATTCGATCGTGCCAACTGGAAGGCCGTAGTCTTATGCGTTTTAACCGCAATTGTCTTTTGGGTTTTTAATGCGTTTAATAAAAACTATTCAACAAACATC
>DAHVFH010000019.1 GCA_027317105.1 Cytophagales bacterium | reverse complement strand
TGATAAATGCCATGTAGTGTATGTATTATACACTACAAATTAAAAGAAAAAAATCCGTTACACCAAAAAAAGCCCAAAGGACAGGCATTTGGGCTTAGAAATTGGTGTAGTGTATAAAACACAGGCTAAATTTGGGTGATTAAGGGGATGGATATTGAATTCCTTGATAAAATCGATAAGAGAAAAAAATGGTGCCAACTAAAATCTGGCCCCAATACAATTAACTCAGAGAATGTAAAGCCATTGATAAAAAAATTTACGGATACGATTAGATTGGCCAAAACCAATAATGCGCACTTAAGTAACAGCGATTTTATAGTTGGTGTGCTCTATGGTGAGCAAGCCGAGTTAAGCATGCATTACAAAGAAATAGACAAGGTACATCCTGTTTTCATAGGTGGAGATTTCTGGTACAGGGTTACAGGGTTTCCTAAGTTTTACGACAAATTGGTAACAGCGTTGCACAAAAGCATCAGCAATCTTGACACTAAGGATTTTATTAAGAAGGGCTGCGATGATCTAACTGAAGAGATAAGGAAGTCGAAGCTATTTCATTTTTAGTTTTGCATTGTAATCATTCAAAAATTTCACAATCGAATATCCGACTTCCCTACCTAAATTAACAGGAACGGCATTTCCAATTTGCTTGTACTGTTGCGCAATGGAACCCTCGAATTGCCAATCATCTGGAAATGTTTGTATTCGGGCATACTCCCTCACAGTGAACGGACGAGTTTCATCAGGGTGGCATCGTTCCGTTTGTTTTTGTGCCGGGCTGCAGGTTAACGTTAGGCAAGGTTCATCCCAGCCAATTCTCCTGGCGATACCAGTTTTTCCGCCACCTAAATAGAAACTGCCGCCCATAAATTTTTTCTGGATCTTCAATGGTAAATCTCGCCAGTACCCTTTTTGAGGAACCAAATCCAATACTTCAATTTTACTCTGAGGATATTTAGCACCCAGTGATTTTGGTACTGAACGATCAAACAATTCCCCTTTTTTCAAAGCATCTTTTAAATTATAGATCTTCTTGTAAGGCTTAGGATATTCAAAGTGCAAATCGATATCCTTTCTAATGCCTACTAAAATTAGCCGTTCCCGTTTCTGGGGCACTTTGTAATTAATGGCTTTTAATACTTGAACGGGAACAACATTGTATCCTATTTCATTAAGAATAGAAATCATTCCTTGCAGTGTCTTTCCGTTTTCATGACTCAATAGACCCCGAACATTTTCTCCAATACAAATAGGCGGGGTCACTTCCTTCACCACCCTTGCAAATTCATAAAAAAGCGTACCTCTTGCGTCAGCGAGTCCCAATTTTTTTCCTGCATAACTGAAAGCCTGGCAGGGAAATCCGCCTGTTACCACATCAACTTTACTACGGTACTCTGAAAAATCAAAGGACTTGATATCGCCTTCTAATACTTTCCATTGCGGACGGTTCTTTCTTAAGGTTTGACAAGCCCATTTATCAATTTCATTCAAGGCAACACATTTCAATCCTGCTTTTTCTAATCCGACAGCTAATCCACCTGCCCCAGCAAATAACTCTAAGACTGTATAGCTTTTTTCAGGATTAACCTGATTTGAAACTGTCTCCTTAATGTCACGCTTAAAAAAATCAGCAAATAAAGTTTCAACCTCTTCTCGCTTATATACCCTATAGTTACTCATAGGTTCACGCACAGCAGAAAGCTTTCCTTCCCTGTCCCACCTTCTCAGGGTCTCTTTACTTTTCCCGATAAGTTCTGATGCCTCCGAGAGCGTTAAATATTCATTCATAACCCAATTAGTTAACCTTATACAATGGTTACAAATTTATTATTAATTAATACATAACAAACGTGTCTTAGAAAAAGAATTTTCGGGATTCGAATTGTTGGCGCTGGTTTAAAACGAGTGCCTTTTCAATTGTAATTGGGAACAGTACGCGTTACAAACGCGCGCTGGATTAAGCTAGATTAAAAACTATCGTCTAGCATCGTCTCCCGTTTTCGGGGACGATGCCCTAGTTAGTCCTGGTTTTGAATCGTATCGTCCTGAAGCGGAGACGATACTTGAAATGAATTTGCAATTAGGAACAGCACGCTTTACAAACGCTCGCTAATTAAGCTAGATTAAAAACTCCTCAGTTCGTATAATAAATCGTCTGCCCTTTCTTATCCAGTATCTTCTTGTCTCTTATATGACCAATCGCTGTGCCATCGGTGTTGTATAAAAAGCCATTCAAGAAGTGACCAATGTGTTCCCCTGCTTCACTAAACAATTTCTTGCCATCGTTGCTGTAAGCCTTGTAAGTTCCGCTGGGATCAAAGTATTGCGTCATTGGTAGCTTTTAAAATCTAACTTTTAAAGATACCAAAGTAATTGTTAGGTTCACTACTAGCACAAGCATCTCGCTTGTGCTTTATTTTTTCATAGCGTTCCAAGTGAGGCTTGAACCAAAAGAAGAAAAACCACAAAAAAGCCCAAGTTTCAACTTGAGCTTTTATTAAAACTAAAATTACAAAGTCCTTACTGATTCGGTGTCTCTTTGTTGATTTTCAGCGGCTTCTCATAACCAAATAATTCATCCAAGGTGAGTTCTTTCACGGTGCCATAGTGTTGCAGATCTTTCAGGTTAAGTTTTTTCTGATCGCCTACCAGCACCACGTTAAATTTCTTGCCTTTGATGTGGTCCTTCTGGAAGTTCGCCACATCTTCAATGGTCATGTCCTGGATTTGTTCGTAAACATCCTTACGGATATCATGGTCAAGCCCTCTTCGCTTGGCAGTCTCATAATTAAAAAGAATATTGGTTTTGGTAATGCGCTCGCTTTCGATCTGGCTCATTAGCGAAGTGCGTGCCACGTCAAACCCATTTTCAGAACGCGGAAAATCCTGGATAAGCCCCATCATCGCCTTCATCGATTCAGCCTGCTTGTCGGCCTGTGTGCCGATGTAGCCAAAGAAGCTATCGTCACCCGATTTTTTGCTCGCCATGCGATAAGTAGCAAAAGCAGCATACGCTAACCCTTGCGCTTCGCGCAGTTCCTGAAAGACAGGCGAAGCCATATTGCCGCCAAAATATTCATCATATATGCGGATCAATGGATACCTTGAAGCATCAAATCGCTCTCCCTTCGAAAGGAAAATGATCTCCGCCTGTACCATGTCGTAATTAGTCCAATACACGGAAGGCTTGTCCATGTTTTGGATTTCAAATTCCACGGGCACTGGAGTTGGTAGTAATTGCTCGGGAAGTTTATGTCCGGCATTAAGTGAAGCAAGCAGCTCGTCTCCCGATTTGGGTCCATAGTACAACACGCTATGTTGCGTTTTGGTAAATCCTTTTATAATGTCAACCAATTCAGCTGCTTTAAGATCGCGCAAATCTTTGTTGGTGAGTACATTCGTGAAAGGCGATTTAGCGCCATACAATCCGTAGTTCATCAAGCCCTCCCACAAAATTGTCCTTTTCTCCTTTTTACTGTCATCACGTTTTTTGAAAATGCCATCAATCATTTTTTGAAGTGCCTCGTCATCGGGCTTAGGGTCGGCCAGTAATTTTTCAAACAAGCTTACGGCTTTATCCATGTTTTCGGAAAGACCACTGAGGTAAACATAGGTTTGATCATCGGCAGCATGCACACCAAAGCTGCAGCCGATTTTATAAAACTCTTTCTTTACGTCTTCTGACGTCATTTCGGGCGTTCCCAAATATTCCAGGTATTCAACGGCTTGTTTAATTTTCGGATCATTGTTCGTGCCCACGTCCGACAGGTAATACAGCGTGAATAATTCGTTCTCCGGATTTTTTGTGTACAGCACTTCTACATCCTTATTCATTTTCAGCTTTTCGATGTCTTTATCATAATCCAAAAACACCGGTTGGATTTTCTCCACCTTATTGGCCAGCAGTTTTTCATGAAAGGCCGACTTCGATTCTTTATTAAGCGCTACTTTTGTGATGGAAGGCTTCGTCACCTTCTTTTGATTGGGGTCTTTGCCATGCCGCTTATACACAGCGATGTAGTTGTCTTTGTAATGTTCGTTGGCAAATTTGATGATGTCTTCTTTGGTGTACTTACGCAAGTCATCGTTTTTAGAAATATAATCCTGCCAGCGGATGCCATTGGTGAATGCCATCACTTCGTCATTGGATCGCGACCAATTGTATTGCGATTGTTGTATCGCATTTTTCTTAAGATCGTTGATCACGGCCTCTATTAACCAATCATCAAACTGCCCTTTCTTTAATAGTTCTATTTGATCCAACAAAAGTTTCTTCACATCATCCAGCGTTTGACCTTCGCGAGGTTTACCGCTGAAAATATGCAAAGAGAAATCATTGAGATTATCGACACCACTTGATGGCTCCAACACCTTCTGTTTCTGTTTCAGATTCAAATCAATCAAGCCCGCTTGGGAGTTTGACAAAATCATATCCGTGAGGCGGAGTAACTTAGCTTCCTCTGATCCTGTGCCTTTAAAACGAAAGGCAATATTAATCCATTCAGAATCGGGGCCATACACATCAACATTTACCGGTTTCGTGATTTCGTCTTCTACAATTGGCTCCCAAGGTTTGAGTTCTGGATTAGGTTCCCAGCTTCCAAAATATTTATCGACTTCGGCAATCGTTTTGTCATAATCCAAATCACCGCTCAAACAGATTGCCACATTGTTAGGGCGATAGTATTTGTAAAAATATTTTTTGATCTCCGTGATGGAAGGGTTTTTCAAATGATCGATGGTGCCAATTACCGTTTGGGTTCCATAAGGATGTTTTGGAAAAGCAGCGGCAAACATGGCTTCATAGGTCTTCCAATAATCGTTATCGAGGCTACGGTTTTTTTCTTCGTACACGGCTTCCAGTTCAGTATGAAATAACCGTGGCACAATTTTCTGAAAACGATTGGATTCGATCGTAAGCCAGTTTTCAACTTGATTGGCCGGAATGTCATTGACGTAAACCGTGCGATCTTCTGTAGTATAAGCATTGGTACCCTTTGCCCCGATTTCTGAAACCATTTTATCATACTCGTTAGCAATGGCAAACTTCGAAGCTTCATTAGAAACCAGATCTATTTTCTTGTAGTAGTTTAATCGATCAACCGAATCAGAAAGCATTCTGTATTTTTCAAACATGTTTTCAATGCTGTCGAGGAAGACATTTTCTTTGCCCCAATCTTGTGAACCAAAATCACTGGTGCCTTTAAACATGATGTGCTCGAGGTAATGTGCCAAACCGGTGGTATTGGCAGGGTCAAATTTTCCTCCAGCCTTCACCGCAATAGCCGTCATAATCCTTGGCTCCGCTTTGTACTGGCTGAGGTACACTTTCAATCCATTTTTCAGCGTGTAAATCCTTACTTGAAGCGGATCGTTGGTCACATATTCGTAAGAGAAGCCATTGCTCTCGCCCGTTTTGGTTTCGTACTTACTCTCCTTTTTGCAATTCGATAGTAAAACCGAAGCAAACAAGAGAACGATTAAGGTCGTGATTTTGAGTTTCATGAGTTATTATTTTTTTTGCCTACATGGAATTTCATCGCGATTATGATTTACCTAAAAATTATTCAAGGTTCAAAATCGAAAATTCAAGATACGAAAAATAAAAAAAAGCAAGATGAGCCTTAGTGATGAAAGGCAAAAGGCCAATCCTGAATTAACAATTTTCCTTATGCTTCTCTTTTAATCACCACTTTGTCCATTGCGTCTCCCTGACGAATGGCATCAATCACGTCAAGCCCTTCATATACTTTTCCAAAAACAGTATGGTGGCGGTCAAGGTCCGAGGTCCTATTACGTGAATGGCAAATAAAAAACTGAGAGCCTCCCGTGTTGCGCCCTGCATGCGCCATGGATAAAACCCCACGATCGTGATATTGGTTTTTGCCGGTAAGCTCACAGTCAATTTTATAACCGGGGCCTCCATTGCCAATCCCATTAGGGCAACCACCCTGAATCACGAAATCAGGAATGACACGATGAAAAGTCAGGCCATCGTAGAATCCCTTTTCAGCGAGGGCAACAAAATTCTTTACAGTATTCGGAGCATCTTCTTCAAAGAAGTTGATTTTCATTACTCCTTTTTTGGTGTGAATTTCAGCGGTGGTCATAGTTTAATGCAAGATTTAAGATTCAAAATTGAAAAATTCAAGAGTTCAAAAGTAAGTTTTCGGATTGAATTTCGAAATTCAGCTCCCAAGGAATACATTAGTCATTCGAAATAATGACAGGCCCAATCCGAATTTGCCCGCTAATCAAATACTTTTTTATTTTAGGCGTCAGATTCGTCAATTCTTTGTATTGATTGATTTTTGCTGTCAAAATAAAAACGGTCAGCGTATATTTTTGAAAATTTTGTTGATGCTGCAGGTTTTTGTCGTAGGTCAAAAGTACATCAAAAGAATTGTCCTGCAAGAGTTTCAGTAATTCACCATTTTTGATGCCGTTCCATTGCTTGTCGCTGACAGTAAATATTTCATGTTCTGGAAAGTCAACTTTGAGTCGTTTGGGTAAATTCTCATCAAGCAACAGTCGCATATAATTGAGCAACATTTTTAGAGGTGATGAGTTTGTTGGCAATGTCCAACAATGAGATTGCCTGCTCTTTTGAAACTGTAGGGAAGTCGTCCAGGAATTCATCAAGAGGAACGCCAGCCTCAAGATGGTCAAACAAACTTTCAACAGGCACACGTGTACCTTTAAAAACAGGTTGGCCACCTAAAATTTCTTTGTCAATTGTTATGAGCTCACTCACGTCCATGATCACGAACTTACGAAATTGTTAGTAGTAAACAAAAGCGCGCAAAAAAGGATACGCCTAACGTTAAAGCATTTGCAATGGCAATAGCGAACTGGCTGTCACAAAAAAATCTTTAATTAAAAAAAACCTAAACCAGCTACAATAAAATTATCAAGATTAAATGCTTTTGTTTTGCTGGCCAACTGCCAACAATTTTCTAATCTCACCCTCCGCTTTGTCTGAAGATGGCCTTGGAGCCATGGACATACCAAATTTCCCCTCTTTGTCAATTAGGATGTAGCGCGGAATCCCACCTATTTGATACCATTTATAAAGCTCACCTGAATTTTCATTGATGTGTATTCCCATCCATTCTTTATCACCCATCACCATTTTTCTCCAGGCCTCTAAATTTCGATCAACTGAAACATACATAAAAACTAAATCGGCATCTTCTTTAAATTTCTTTTGCAATTTTTTAGAGAACGGAATCTCCTCGCGGCAAGGCCCGCACCATGTAGCCCACACATCAATGTAGATTACTTTACCTTTCAGATCACTTAGCGACATCCGCTTTCCATCTAAGGTAATCCCCGTAAAATCAGGAGCTTTTTTACCCTGGCCAATAGCCAGCCATTTTGCAACTTGAACTTCTAAAGGTTTAAGATACAGAGAGGCGGGATACTTTCTGATAAATTTATGATAGAGTGAATCCATCTCTGGAGTTAAACCCATGACTGTGATGTTCCATTGAATATTTTTTGCCAGCAGCACCTCCCTTATCCCCACTGGATACTTTTCGCTTTTCGTAAAAATGCTGTCCAGTAGCACTGGATATAAATTTTGAGCATCGCTATTCCATTTTAAACTGTCGTAGAGTTTATTCAACTCAAAAAGCATATCAAATTGAAGCACCATTGTATAGGTATCCATTCCATATTTTAGCAATTTATCATCAAAAGGAATTTCACTAGAAAGGTTAGGCAAGGGTTCAATTCCCCGTTCTTTATTTAGCTTATCCGGTGGGTTGGCTAACAAATAGTTCTGTTCCTGAGAAATAAAAGAGAGTCTATTGTAGAGTTCCAGAAGATCTGCTAAGGATTTTGACAAGTTTAGGCTATCGCAGTAATTAGTATGAAAATGAGATAGCCCTTCTGTTAAAGAATCCATTCTGTTAAAAAAATCCTTTGAACTCAACTCCCAATTATGCTTTCCTCCCCTTTCCTGATAGGACTGGAAAATTTTTAAACTCTGCGCCAAATAATTATTCGGAATCGCCCCTTCCCCCGAAAAGGTTACCGATTGCCTTGACTTCGGATCATAGTTGATTTTTAAATCATAACCAGGTTCCAAATACAAGCGGATGAACTGAAACTGATTGCCGAGAACACAAGAAGCAAATGAAGAGCCAGAAAGTGTAAACTCAAGTGATGATTTTCCCAATGAATCAAACTTTGCCTTCGCCAGGGTATCCGGATAGCCGATCATAGACGACCAGTTGATAACAACTTCCTTAGCAGTCGTGTCCGTTGTCACGATCGATATCGTAACAGTATCCTTTCGTTTGTTTGTGCAGGCAAAGGCAAAAAAAAGAATTGCACCGCAAAGGCATGTCGCTTTCAAAATTTTAAACATAAGCGTCCACATTAAATTTAACTCAAGATGCTAACGAAGTTAAAAAAGTTTACGGAACAGCGAAACTTAAGAAATGGGAGATCAATTGGACGATTTAAGCAGCCTCAGCAATAATTGCTGTCTTCACTTCTTTCCTCCCCATCCCCTCAACATGCTGGTTGATCCAATACATCATCCCTACAGTGATCAGCATCGTGCCAATCACTACATAGCCCAGTAAGTCATATCGATGAAGCATGCCATCTGCAGACTGCACCACAATCAATCCGGCAATCATCGAGGCAATACCGCCAGAAATTTGTTGAACAGATGAATTGATACTCATGAATGCCCCTCGATCTTGTGGTTTAGGAATTGCTGATACCAATACGGAAGAAGAGATCATCCTTGCGCTGATGCCAGTAAACAGTATCACGTTTAACGAGATGATTATCCAAACAGGCGTTGTCCCTAACTGGGTATAGATGGCCACCATCGCCATGGCAATGATTGTGCCCACTACAAAAATTGTGTACTTGCCAAACCGGTCACTAATCTTTCCGAGGAGCGGTCCGGTAAGGATTGAAAAAAATCCGGTGAGACCATAAACAATCGGAAGCTGCACCATGGTCAATCCAAGATTGTTGGTACTGAAGGCACTTCCAAATGGCATGAGCATAAAGCCACCGGTAGCCAATAAAGTTGTCGCCAAAAATACTTTCAAATGATCCGGAACAGAAAAAGTTTTAATCAGATGCTGAAGGGCGTTGCGTTGGGATTTTAATTTCAAGTGTTCGTCAACCGGTTTCATATAAAGTAAAATCAAAACCCCTACGCCAATTCCTACGATGACGATCATCCAAAAAGGAGCGTGCCAGTCAAATTGATTGGCCAACACCAACCCGATGGGCAGACCCAGCACCTGACTGGCTGCAAATGCCATTTGCACAAAGCCCATCACCCGACCACGTACTTCAAACTTGAATAGGTCGGTAATGATGGCAAAACTCACCGAGCCGATTACTCCACCGAAAATGCCCGTGACAATCCTGGCCGCCAACAAAAGCGGATAGTCGGGAGCAAGGGCGCACAAAAGGGTACCAATAAGGAAACCAACATAAAAGAAGAGCAGAAATTTTTTGCGATCAAATTTATCAGCAAAACCTGCCGCTAAAATTCCGGAGATGCCCGCGCTAAAGGCGTAGGCAGATACCACCCAGCCAAATTGTACTGTGGTGATGTGCAATTGAGGCATCAAAATAGCGCCCAAAGGCGAAAGCACCATAAAATCGAGAATGATGGAAAATTGTAGAATG
>DAHVFH010000224.1 GCA_027317105.1 Cytophagales bacterium | reverse complement strand
TCAATTCCATCTATTCAATGAACGTTTGTCTTCACCTTCCGTGAAAACTTCGTGGGCCTATATCTAAACCCTTAATCCTACCCCCCTTTCATCCTCACAATAACCATTTTCCTAAACGGGAGCGCAAAGGTAATAGATATTACTCCTCCGCAAACATGAAATGGTAAGTTTTTTTAACTAATCCTAAAATTAGTATATGCGATTGACCTTCAAACGGTTATAAGTTATAAATTTTTAAACCTTTTTTTGCTTATAAATAGGAACGGTACTGCATGCTTCGCCAAACATAATATTGGCCGCTAGAGGACGAAGGCGATTGACAGTCTCAACATAGGCAGCCACCGGAACTTCGACCCTGCTGCATCCTTTAATCACAACTTTTCTGTTGACAAATTTATTCCAGTCAACAAGATTTAGCCTTTGCCTAAAGAGTTGATTCTCAAGAGCCTCTAAAGACCCGAAGACTATATTAAGCGCATAAGGCTGGAGTGCTGCGGCAAGCAACATATACGCCCAGGTAGGAACTATAGCATCAGCCGTACAAGTGATGGCAACATGTTTTTCGCTGTATTGTGCCCAATTGTGTCCTTTGATAAAATCACGAAAATCTTTTTCTTTCAAAATCAATTCTTGGAAGAGCAGAATCTTTATATCAAATAACACGCGCTCGCCAGGAGAATACAATTCTTCCAAATCGAAAGTGATTAGATTGCTTGAAGATACCCTGTTAATAATTTGTTCTTCCATAATTTCTAAACTCAAACATCAAGAAAGCAAATTTGGTTTTTTAATTAGAAAATCTTTTAAATAAAGCGGCTCAAATAGGTTCATGTTTTCAACTTCATTATTAAGATATTTTTGAAACCCAACCAGTCCTAAAAAAGCGGCAGATGGCTTGATCCCTTCTACAAATTTTGCATTAAAATGATGAATCAAATTTTTGCATTTATCTGAACCCTCGCCAAAGAAATAAATAACTTGGTGGGTTAATTGCTCTGCAAAACTAAGCTTCGTAATAACTTTAGCTTGAATCGGTTGAATTACCCTATTATTTTTATCCGCCAGCATACAGTAAACCTCCATTCTGCGAGCATCTAGCATCGGACAAAATAGAGCATCGGATGTGTCCTTTTCATCCTTGAATTGACCCCTCAACTGTAAGGTTATCAGCGAAAGCGTGTCAACTGCGATCAAAGGAATGTTTAATGCAAAACAAATTCCCTTGGCAGTGGCGACACCAATTCTTAAGCCTGTATATGATCCCGGCCCTGATGATACTACGACTGCGCTAATTTCACTTTTCTTAACCCCTGAATCTCTTACCATTTCTTCAATCATCATCGCAAGCATAGAAGCCGTTGTCTGTTGATGGATGCTTTCTTTAAAAGAAATTTGCTTCTTATCATGATGTAGCGCACAAGAGAATGAATGCGTTGATGTCTCCAAACTTAGGAGAATCGCCATCACTCTGGGGACAATAATTGCTTAAACCGAACCTGATCAATCAATAACTTTTTGGCTGCTGTCAATTCCAAATCTTTATTGATGCCAACATCAATTTGCCCCTGAAATAAATAATAATGAAAGGCAATCTCTTGTTCCAATGCTTCACTGATTTCGGTTTTGTATTGACTAAAGTCATTGTGATGAGAAATAAGGATGCCATTTTTTAGCTCCTTAAGCAAAGGCTGTAGTTGATCAAAACTTTTTTCGTTTTTAGCCAATGCGATTATTGTTTCGACTTTATTTTCCAGTTCGGTGGTATAATTAAACTTCTGGTTTTTCACCCAGGCGACAAATTGTTCATATTCTGAATCCGTTAGTTTAAAAGATTTCATCGACTCAGGCGCAGGCTTATGCTCGCCACAATATTTGCTGGCATAATCAAATATCAATCCATCTGAAATCAATTCAATAGTAGGGGCAGCAATTGTTTCAGCCTCAACCTCTACATCAGGATCCAATCCCGCGCCATCATATACGTTACGTCCTACCTTAGTTTTGAATTCCCTTTTGAGTGAATCCGGGAATTTTGTAACCGACCCATCGCTATGCCGATGCGCATAATCAAGTGCCTGGATGCACCTGCCACTAGGAATGTAATACTTTGCCGTAGTAATTTTTAGTTGTGCCTCAAACGCAAGTTGCCTTGTGGTTTGCACGAGTCCTTTACCAAATGTTCGCTGACCAACCAGCAAGGCACGGTCGTAATCTTGAAGTGACCCTGCTACAATCTCTGATGCCGAGGCACTCCTTCCACTGGTTAGAACCACCAAAGGAATCTCTAAATCTACTGGATTGTTCAGGGTAGAGTAGGTTTTGTTTGAATCAGGTGACTTTCCGCGTGTAGAAACTACCTCTTTCCCTTTTGGGATAAATATATTCACGATGTTGACCGCTTCATATAGCGATCCTCCAGGGTTATCACGAAGGTCAAGGATCAATTTGTTTGCCCCTTGTGATTTTAATTTTGTTACAGCATCCGCCACCTCGCGCCCTGCGCCAGGAGTAAATTCATCAAGTTTAATGTAGCCCAAATGATCATCCATTAACCCCTGATAAGTCACATTACTGATCTTAATCTTTTGACGAACTAATTTAAACTTTAAGTTTTCTGTTTCGCCAAAACGTTTTATTTCCACTTCTACTTCGGTTTGAGGCACTCCCTTTAATAGGGCACTCGATTCATTCGTTGGTTGACCTTGTACATTTTTCCCGTCAACGGAAATCAACTCATCGCCTACACGAATACCGGCACGAAAGGCGGGAAATCCGATATAAGGGTTTGTAATTACTGTTTTGTGATTGATCAACCCTACCAATGCCCCAATTCCAGCATACTCGCCAGTTGTTTGTATACTAAAGGCTTCCAGGTTTTCTTTAGGGATATAATCCGTGTAGGGATCTAATTGTTCCAACATGCCATTGATGCCCGTGTCGATTAGTTTTTTAGGATCCACTTCATCCACATAATTGGCGTTGACTTCCTTTACAAGGGTGGCAAAAATGTCCAGGCTTTTGGCAATATCGAAGTACCGATCAGCAGGAACCGTGAAGGCAAGCAAAATCGAAATAGCAAAAACAAAAACCCCCAATTTAAATTTCCTTCCCCTCATTTCCGGTTGATTAATTTATCGAATGACAAAAGTATTTTTTGATGGATTAAAGCCGAAGGCAAAATTTCCTTGGCCGTGTAAATATACGCAATGGAAAAAAAATCGACTGACAACAATTTGCTTTTGTTTAATCTGTATCCCTCGCGAATCCGCCTTTTTATTGTATTGCGGTCAACGGCTCTTTTATAGATATTCTTGGGAACGGAGGCCATTATTTGGTGATTCTCGCCCATGGAAGGTAGAAAAAAGACTTTGAAGGGGTACAAATAAAAAGAGGAACCCTTGTCAAAGAGCTCCTGAATAATTTTTTTTTGCGAAAGTCGTTCAGACTTTTTAAGTGTAAATCTTTCCATCCGAAAGGATTAATATCCAAAATCCGAACGGGAAAATACTCGGATTTTATCTGTGTTTAGAAGTGCCTTCGTCAGAAACAGTCAGTTTTTTACGGCCTTTACGCCTGCGGCTTGCCAAAACCCTACGTCCGTTGGCTGTTGCCATGCGCTCGCGAAAGCCATGTTTATTTTTTCTTTTTCTGCGTGAAGGTTGAAATGTACGTTTCATAACTGCTGTTTCTTTTCAAAGGGCTGCAAAGATGGGCAGATTTATTGAATTTACAAATTGAGTTTAAAGGAAAACTGATTTGATTTGTTTTAACTATTTGGCCTTCTTTTAAATGCTTCCTCAACTATACTTATAATGCCTTAGTTTTAAGGCACTTTTTTGCCATGAAATCGCGATTAATGGGCTACACTCAAAAAAACATGATAATCGTGAATTGGCGAATCCACCTAACCATTTATAATTAATGACTAAGGTATGAAAGTAATTTCTCAACCATTTTTGTTACACGCAAAAGACCTTTCCGTAGGGTATGCCACTGGCCAATCTGCAGTTTGTCTCTTTGTAAATCTTAATCTTTCCCTTTCCATTGGAAAATTAACTTGTTTAATGGGTCCCAATGGAATTGGCAAATCAACCTTGATCCGCACATTAGCCGGGTTACAGAAGCCACTAGCGGGTGAGTTTTCCAAATTGGACGAAAAAAGAATTGCCTTGGTGCTTACTGATAAAATTTCTGCCGCCAATATGAGGGTGTCTGATTTGGTTAGCTATGGCCGTTATCCCTATTTAAGTTGGGGCGTCTCACTTGCGCAAAAGGATCTTGCTATCGTTAATCAATCTATCGCAGAGGTGGGCATTCAAGCTTTAGCCGACAAAAAGTTAGAAGAGCTTAGTGATGGGCAAATGCAACTGGCCATGATTGCGCGGGCACTTGCACAAGAAACCGAAATACTACTTTTAGATGAGCCCACCGCCCATCTTGACTTGAACAATCGCGTTGAAATCATGAGGCTTCTTCTCGCATTAGCACGGAAAAAAAATAAAGCGATATTAGTGGCCACCCACGAATTGGATCTTGCCTTGCAAATGGCCGACCAGATCTGGCTTGCTTCACAAGGAAAAAAAATAAAAACAGGCATTCCTGAAGATCTTGTCTTGGACGGTTCGTTCGATGAAATTTTTCAATTCAAAGGGTTTGATTTAAAGACAGGAAAAATCGAACACAAATTGTCTAAAAAGACTACTATCAACTTGCAAGGAGAAGGCTTCGCACTACTCTGGACAAAAAATGCGCTTGAACGCGAAGGGTATTCCGTATCGCCCGAAGGGAGAATTTCTGTTTTCATCAGTAGTGAAGGTAAAAATTTGCAATGGGAAATGGACAAGTTGACATTTTACAATATTGGAGAATTGTTGAAAGCGATAAAATGATTGCTGAAAAATCATTTAGGGAAGTGTTATCTTTGCTTTTGCTAAGGATCATTTAGAATGCTTGCTACCACCAAACTTATTTCAGCGGAAGAATACCTATCCATAGAACGTGCCGCCAAAGAAAAACATGAGCTGCATGAGGGTCATATTGTGACCATGACGGGTGCGTCTATTTCCCATAACAGAATTAGTAAAAAATATTATTGGCATTTTGTGGAGCTTTTTAAGAGGCAAATCCTGCGAAGTGTTTCCCAGTGACTTGCGAGTCCATATACCCACTGCCGATTCATTTACCTACCCCGATGCGACAATCATTTGCGGTAAGCCGGATACCATCGATAATCAATTGGATACCGTGACCAATCCGTCCGCAATCATCGAAGTGATGAGTAAACCCACCGAACAATACGATCGCGGCACCAAGTTCTTTTACTACATGCAGATTCCTTCATTAAAAGAATACATTTTGATCAGCTCCTTAGTCTGTTACGTTCAAAAAGCGAAAAAGCAAAGCGATGGTTCTTGGAAATTCAGCGAAACATCTAACTCAGAAGCCAAACTATCTATCGATTGTATCGAATATGAAATTACACTGAAGGATATTTACGAAGGAGTTAGCGCAGAGTAACCTCCATTTTAAAAGCACCCAAACTCTTTGGTAGCGCACATGTCTTGTTACCCAATTTTGGTGTAGGAATTGTGGCCTTCGGTAATCTCACGTATGCTAATATGCGTACTCCTGCAACACAGGTGCTCGACATAAAATGCAATCTGAAAACTTGTTGCGAGGCTCATTTGACATTGTTGGTGAAAAGGGACGATTGAAGTTTACTTTACACTCACGCCCGATGTCAAGCCAAAAGTGCAATATTTGAGTATTAAACTGAAAGAGTAATTATTTACTTCACTTTCGTTCGCTCAATCTCCTTCAAATTTTCAATCTTCTTGTTGCGCAAGAATCCATTGATGTCTTCAAAATGTTCTTTGATCCTTTTGTTTCCAAATTCGAAAACCTTTTCGGCTAGATCAACTAAGAAATCGCGGTCGTGAGAGACCAGGATTAGGGTTCCATCAAATGCCTTTAACGCATCCTTCAAGATTTCTTTTGTCTTGATGTCGAGGTGATTCGTAGGCTCATCCAGGATCAACAGGTTCACTGGTTGTAGTAAAAGTTTGATCATTGCCAGCCGCGTGCGTTCACCACCCGATAATACTTTTACTTTTTTGTCGATGTCATCGCCACTGAACATAAACGCCCCGAGAATATCTTTGATCTTGGTGCGGATATCGCCCTGCGCAATCTGGTCGATCGTTTCAAAAACAGTAAGGTCAACGTCAAGTAGCGAAGCTTGGTTCTGTGCAAAATAGCCGATCATGGAATTATGACCCAATTGAAGTTTCCCTTCAAATTCGATCTCTCCCATAATGGCTTTTACAAGTGTCGATTTCCCCTCTCCATTTTTCCCAACAAAAGCTACTTTTTCTCCTCGTGCAATGGTTAACGAAGCATCCTGAAAAACGACATGGTCTCCATATTTCTTTGTCAATCCCTCCACAATCACTGGGTAACTTCCTGAACGTGGGGCGGGCGGAAATTTTAAATTCAAAGATGAAGTATCTACCTCATCCACCTCCACGATTTCAATTTTCTCCAGCATTTTAACCCGCGATTGCACTTGCAAGGTCTTCGAATAGGTTCCTTTGAAGCGATCGATAAAACCTTGAATGTCGGCTATTTCCTTTTGTTGATCGTCAAAATGCTTCTGTTGCTGTTCGCGCCTTTCTTTTCGCAACTGCAGATAATGCGAATAGTTGGTTTTGTAATCGTAGATTTTTCCCATCGTAATTTCGATGGTGCGATTGGTAAGATTATCCACAAAAGCCTTGTCGTGGCTAATCACGATAACGGCCTTCGCACTACTTTTTAAAAATTCCTCCAGCCATTGCACCGATTCAATATCAAGGTGGTTTGTCGGTTCATCCAACAGAATCAAATCCGGTTTTTGTAAAAGTATTTTTGCGAGCTCAATACGCATGCGCCAACCTCCGCTAAATTCGCTTGTTGACCTTGTGAAATCCGACCGCACAAAACCCAATCCCATCAAGGTCTTTTCTACTTCGGCATCAAAATTTACTTCTTCGATGGAATAATATTTCTCGCTTAATTCCGAAACTTGTTCTATAATTTTAGAATATTCATCAGATTCATAATCCGTACGCGTCTCCAATTGTTTATTGAAGTCGTCCATCTGATTTTTCATGTTCAGGATTTTGGAAAACGCCTTAGACGTTTCCTCAAATACAGTGCAGTCATCGGCTGTTAAGAGATGTTGCGGCAAATAAGCTACCACCGCATCCTTTGGGGCTGAGACCTTGCCTCGAGTTGGCTTGCTCGCACCTGCCATAATCTTGAGCAAAGTCGATTTGCCTGCACCATTCTTGCCCATAAGGGCGATGCGATCGTTTTCGTTGATGCTAAACGTAATGTCTTTAAACAGCGGAGAGCCGTTGAACTCCACCGTTACCGAATCTACTGAAATCATAAATTTTTAAAATGAGGCGGCAAAGATATTATTGTCTTGCGCAATTAGAAACAATTAAAAAAGAGGAAACAAAAAAGGCAGGTTGCCCTGCCTTTTTCTTAATCTTTAAATTCTCAGCTACTCGCTTTTCTTCTCTTTCGAAGATGCTTTTGCTTTTTTGGTCTTGATCGTTAACAAATCACCCGTTCCTTCATAGTCTGCCATGATCGTCCCTCCATCGGAAACCTCACCTTTCAGGATTTCTTCCGCAACCGGGTCTTCCAGGTATTTTTGGATCGCGCGGTTTAGTGGGCGGGCACCAAATTGCTGATCGTATCCCTTCTCCGCCAGAAAATCCTTTGCTTTTTCAGTCAGTTCGACATTGTACCCCAATGTCAATATCCTGGCAAATAGTTTTCCGAGCGTTATGTCAATAATCTTGTGAATGTGTTCGCGCTGCAGTGAATTAAACACAATCACATCATCCAAACGATTTAGGAACTCCGGGCTAAAGGCACGTTTTAATGCACTTTGGATGGTGCTCTTCATCACCTCTTCATCGTTCTCGCGGTTTGCTTTTGTAGTAAACCCGATGCCCGCACCAAAATCTTTAAGGTCGCGAACACCAATATTAGAAGTCATGATAATAATCGTATTCCGGAAATCCACTCTGCGGCCAAGGCCATCGGTTAATATTCCGTCATCCAATACTTGCAATAAAATGTTGAACACATCAGGGTGAGCTTTTTCAATTTCATCCAACAAAATAACGCTGTACGGTTTTCTTCTGACTTTCTCAGTAAGCTGGCCTCCCTCTTCATAGCCCACGTATCCGGGAGGTGCCCCAACCAAGCGTGATACGGAGAATTTTTCCATGTATTCGCTCATGTCAATGCGAACCAATGCGTCATCCTTATCAAACAAATAACTGGCGAGCACCTTAGCCAATTCTGTCTTGCCCACTCCGGTTGGCCCTAAAAAGATAAACGAACCGATTGGTTTTCTAGGATCCTTCAAGCCCACGCGTGTGCGCTGAATGGCTTTGGTTAACTTCTTTATGGCCTCCTCCTGGCCAATTACTTTTCCACTAAGTTGTTCGGCCATTCCCAAAAGTTTATTGCTTTCCTTTTGAGCGATGCGGTTAGCAGGAATGCCTGTCATCATGCCCACCACATCGGCAACGTTGTCTTCGGTAACGGTATATTTTTCTGTACGGGTTTTTTCTTCCCAGCGTGCTTTAGCTAAATCCAGTTGTTCGATCAGTTTCTTCTCCTTATCGCGGAGTTGTGCCGCTTCTTCGTATTTCTGGCTTTTTACCACACGGTTCTTTTCCTTCTTTACGTCTTCAATAGCCTCTTCGAATTTAACAATATCATCCGGCACATGAATGTTGTGGATGTGTACGCGCGCGCCCGCTTCGTCCATCACATCAATAGCCTTGTCCGGTAAAAACCGATCGCTGATATACCGATCCGAAAGTTTCACGCACGCCTCCAGGGCTTCTTTGGTATAACTTACATGATGGTGATCTTCGTATTTCTCCTTTATGTTCTCGAGGATTTGGATCGTCTCGTCCACGGATGTAGAGTCCACCATGACCATCTGAAACCTACGGGCCAACGCACCGTCTTTTTCGATGTACTGGCGATACTCGTCCAGGGTGGTTGCTCCAATACATTGGATCTCTCCGCGTGCTAACGCAGGCTTAAACATGTTCGAAGCATCCAGTGATCCGGAAGCGCCTCCGGCACCAACGATGGTGTGCAACTCATCGATAAACAAAATAACGTCCGGAGATTTTTCCAATTCATTCATCACCGCCTTCATCCGCTCTTCAAACTGGCCACGGTATTTTGTGCCTGCTACTAATGAAGCGAGGTCGAGCGTTACCACGCGTTTGCCAAAAAGTACACGGGAAACTTTCTTTTGAACAATACGCAGTGCTAATCCCTCTGCAATAGCAGTTTTACCTACTCCTGGTTCTCCAATTAAAATCGGGTTGTTCTTTTTCCTGCGGGATAATATTTGTGCAACGCGTTCAATTTCCTTTTCACGCCCAACGATTGGGTCCATTTTATTATCTTCAGCAAGGCGCGTCAGGTCACGGCCAAAATTATCAAGAACCGGGGTACGTGATTTTTCTCCACCTTTCTTCTCTTTACCAAAACCAGGCGCAGAGCCACTACCAAACATTTTGGACGAGTCTTCATCGGGATCATCAGTGTCCGAGGCTGCCTGCGGATGTTCGTGTTGATACTCCAACATCTCTTTTACAATGTCGTAGGCAACATCAAATTTGTTTAAGATTTGGGTGGCCAAATTATCAGGGTCGCGCAAAATGGAAAGAAGAAGATGTTCGGTTCCTATTAATTGTGCTTTGAAAACTTTCGCTTCGAGGTAAGTGATCTTTAAGATTTTTTCAGAAGCCCGGGTGAGCGGAATATTTGCGACATTTTTGATTTCATGCGTGGCTGTCCCCTTCGACACTTTTTCTATTTCTCCGCGCAACTGATCTAACTGCACGCCCAACTTTTTAAGCACCGCAAGAGCCACACCTTCACCTTCGCGGATCATGCCCAGAATGAGATGTTCCGTGCCAATATAATCATGCCCTAACCGAAGGGCTTCCTCTCTGCTTAACGTGATGACCTCTTTAACTCGGTTAGAAAATTTTGCTTCCATGTTGGGCATAGCTTCTTGTTATATGTAAATGTAAATGTTTAGGGTTGATAATTCAAAGAATTAAAACATTAACGGCATAATGCTTTGTGTAACATTGATTTCATTCTATTTGTTCACTTCTTGGAAGACTCTTTTAACAAGTGCAATGTTCTTGGCCCTTCGCAAAACAATAAATCAATTAGGGTCAGGTTAGGTGCAAATTCGCTGCCAAAAATCTGATAGTAAGAGCAAGGTTTGTAAAAATCCCTAAGTAAGAAGGGCTTTTTATCAACAAGAGCACTTCGAAGGTCTGTTACATTTTTTTTGGGTTGCTTCTCGTACGACACACTTACCGAAACATTTTTCTGAAGCCCAATATGCCGCAGACAGAATGACAGCAAATTGAAATTAAGATCAATCAAATATTCATGACCTTGAAATATAATATTTTTTAAATCGTCACAATAATAGTCAAAGAAAGGTGATT
The DNA here is from genome assembly GCA_027317105.1 of Cytophagales bacterium. Classification (GTDB taxonomy): domain Bacteria; phylum Bacteroidota; class Bacteroidia; order Cytophagales; family Cyclobacteriaceae; genus ELB16-189. Next base: position 858 of record DAHVFH010000224.1, on the reverse strand, counting down.
TGCGATAGGCTGATTCTATCGTGCGCCAGTGATTGTTTCGCCATTGTTTTCCCCTATCAATTCTTACATCTTTGGTCAAATTTTTTCCATGTCGCCCCATCAAAGGAACACTAAGTAGTTTTACACCATGACTCGTGTTAACATAACACCGATTGCGGCACGTTTGCTTCGCAAAATTTTCATGACCCTCCAAGATTACATTTTCAAAAGGAAGAATAGCACAAAAAAATTCAAGTGAAGGAAGGTAGTGCGGCTCGATAAGGATAGTCATTGTTTATTTGAATAATACAGTTGCCACCTCATGTTTCAAAATTCGAAATCGCCTAACCCTTGTCGTATCAGTTGGGGTTGATCTCCTGTAAAATCAACGATTGTTGAGGGTACATTTCCTCCCACGCCACCATCAATCACCAGATCAACCTGATGTTTGAAATCTTCAAAAATTTCTTCAGGATCCGTGGTGTATTCTTTGATCTGGTCATCGTCCTTAATGGAAGAAGTGATTAATGGATTGCCCAATAATTTTACAATCATCAGTGGAATTTGATGATTAGGGACCCGAATTCCCACCGTCTTTTTATTGACTCCTAAAATCTTGGGCACTTGTGTATTCGACTCAAAAATAAAAGTATAGGGCCCCGGTAATTTTTTTTTCAAAATTTTAAAAACTGGGGTATCGATTCTTTTTACAAATTCAGAAATATGGCTAAGGTCATTGCAAATAAACGAGAGGTTCAGTTTCAGCGGTTTGATATCCATAATCTGGCATAGTCGCTCCACTGCCCTGCGGTTCAACAAATCACAGCCAATTCCATAAATGGTGTCTGTTGGATAAACGACTATTCCACCTTTTTGCAA
>DAHVFH010000223.1 GCA_027317105.1 Cytophagales bacterium | reverse complement strand
AAAAGAAGACTACAGTATAAACGTTGGCATTTCATTGATGGGGTTAATAAAAAGCTTACTCTATAGTGAAATATCCGTTCGGGGCACTCAACTTATCGGTATCGGATTTTTCCTAATTACATTTTCAGTAATTTATTATAGAAAGAATTATGAGCACATAAAATTCATTTTTCTATCCTATGTATTGATTTGGGTCATTATTTTTAATCATTCAGCGGAATCACCAACATACATAATAGCATCAACAGGTGTTTTCATTTGGTATTTAAAATCAAATAAATCTAGGTTGAATGTTAGTTTATTTTTATTTTTTTTTATTATAACTGTGATGTCCCCCAATGATTTATTCCCGGAGTATATCAGAGAAAATTATGTTAACCCTTATTCCTTAAAAGCACTCCCTTGTGTTTTGATCTGGATTAAAATTCAGTTCGATCTGTTATTTCCGAAAACGAGCCTGAAATCTTCTGCCCGAAAATGATTCATGAAAGGAGCCTTAAATCAAAAACTGCCATCCATTGGAAGGGCTTGAAATTTAAGAAAAGAAGTTTTGTCATGAAAAGAGCTTTAGATTTAGAACGATAAAAGAGCAAGATGAATTGTACGACACCGAATGACCTTGCTATTATTTTACCTATTTACAATCCACATAAAACGTGGGCTGTCGAATTAAAATGCAATTTAGATGGCTTAGTTAATATCCTTGGCACCGACCACAATATTGCGTTTGTTCTGGTCAATGATGGCTCTTCCGTTGATATCTCTAACGAAGTAAAGACATTACAACTAATTTTTAGCAATCTCACCTACATTGACTCTAAAGAAAACCTTGGTAAAGGCAACGCAATAAGGGCGGGATTGAAAGAAGTTGATGCCAATTATTACGTCTACACCGACTGGGATTTTCCTTTCGAGATGAATTCCGTTTCAAATGTTTTTAAAGTTTTAAAGAACGAAGGGGTGGACCTAGTTGTCGCTGAAAGATGCTCTAAGTATTATAAAGCATTGCCAGCAAAAAGAAAAATGATCTCTATGTCCGTAAAAATGTTTAGTTTTCTTTTCTTAGGATTCAATAAATACGATACGCAGGCGGGACTGAAAGGGCTAAGTAAAAAAGCACTTTCCACAATATTAAAAACTAAAATTGACAGCTTTATTTTTGAACTTGAATTTGTGAAACTGGCCATTAAAAATAATCTTTCTATCGCTACCGTTTGTGTTGACATAAACCCCAAAATACAATTTACCAACTTTACAAATCAAGTCCTTAAGAAGGAAATTGTCGCTTTAGTAAAAATGTTGTTCCATGTTAGGTAGGAAAAACAAAATACTATTAACATTTGATTTAGAGGAGTTTGATTTACCTTTAGAGTACAATCTCAAGGTTTCGAAAAGAGAACAATTGAATATCCCCCTTTTAGGATTAAATAGAATTTTAGGGATACTAGATAAGCACAATATAAAAGCTACATTTTTTACGACAGCCCATTTTGCCGAGAATAATGTAGCAATATTACAACGCATGGCGGAAAATCAGCATGAAATAGCTTCCCACATGTATTACCATTCAGACTATGACCCAAGTCATATACTAAAATCAAAACAAAAATTAGAAGAAGTGAGTAAAACGAAAGTATATGGAATACGAAGCCCTCGATTGAAACAGCTAAATCTTGGTTTGGTAAAAAAAGCAGGGTATATATACGATTCCTCATTAAACCCCACATTCATACCGGGCCGGTACAATAATTTCAATAAATCAAAAACTATTTTTAAAGATGAAGAAACAAACTTATTTGTGATGCCATTTTCTGTGTCGACATTTTTGAGGATTCCTTTATTTTGGCTGAGTTTTAAGAACATGAATCTACAAGTTTATTTCATGTTGGCTAATCACGCATTAAAAAAAGACGGATACCTTCACCTTTATTTCCATCCTTGGGAATTTACTGATCTTGAGAATTTTAGCATACCATCTTATATAAAAAAATATTCCGGAAATAAAATGATTGAACGGTTAGATAAACTTATTGGCTACTTTAAGAACAAGTCAGATTTCGCTACCGTATATAACTTTTGTTGTGAGAATTCCGGAGAATATATTCGAGACAACAACTTAGGATAAAATCATTGCCAGAATAAACTTGTGCAACAAGAACTTCAAGCACAGTGCCATCCAAGCCAACACTTGCCAAACGAAAATCAATGGAGTTTACGCTAAAAGAAAAGAAAATTCCTCAAAATGTGTAACTTCAAAAAGGTTAATTTCCACATTGTTATGTGTTTATAATTTTGATGACGTGACGTCAACTCGAAATTCTCTTTATAAAAGCAGGTATAATACGAGAGCAGAAAAATCTTATCGTATAAATCCATCAAAATTTTTGTGGTCGCGGTGGTAAAGCACTTCCTTGGGTAGCGACTTAAAGTACTCGTAGGTGATTTTCAGTCCCTCAGCCCTTGAAACTTTAGGTTCCCAATTCAAGATCTTGCGAGCCTTGGTGATGTCGGGTTGACGTTGCTTGGGGTCGTCTTTGGGCAATGGTTGATAGATTATTTTTTGTGTGGTGCCCGTAAGTTTAATAATCTCTTCAGCAAATTCTTTGATGGTAATCTCACTGGGGTTACCAATGTTCATGGGCAAAACATAATCACTTAAGAGCAAACGATAAATTCCCTCCACCAAATCATCAACATAGCAGAAGGAACGGGTTTGCGATCCATCGCCAAAAATAGTGAGGTCTTCACCGCGCAAAGCCTGGCCAATAAAAGCGGGAAGTACACGGCCATCATTTAATCGCATTCGAGGCCCATAGGTATTAAAAATTCGGATGATTCGAGTTTCCAGATTGTGATAAGTATGATAGGCCATGGTCATCGCTTCTTGAAAACGTTTGGCTTCATCGTACACGCCACGCGGCCCAACCGAATTTACGTTTCCATAATATTCTTCTGGCTGCGGATGAACAGTAGGATCACCATACACTTCCGAGGTGGAGGCAATCATGATGCGTGATTTTTTGGCGCGCGCTAACCCAAGTAAATTATGGATCCCTAATGATCCAACTTTAAGGGTTTGAATCGGAATCTTTAAATAATCGATAGGACTGGCGGGTGAGGCAAAATGCAAAATGTAATGAAGTGCACCAGGCACATGCACGAACTTCGATACGTCATGGTTATAAAACTCAAACGCTTTCAATTTGAAAAGATGCTCGATGTTTCTCAAGTCGCCCGTGATGAGGTTGTCCATGGCAATCACTTCGAAACCTTCTTTTATAAAACGGTCGCACAAATGTGAGCCTAAGAATCCTGCTCCACCGGTAATTAATATTCGCTGTTTATCCATTGATCGTTTGTCTTCCAATACTGAAATAGGTAAAGCCTAATTCTTTCATTAAATGCAGGTCATATAAATTCCGACCGTCAAAAATAACTTTGCCTTTTAGGCAGGAAGAAAGTTTCTCAAAATCAGGCGTTCTGAATTCGGGCCATTCGGTCGCGATGAAGATGGCATCCGCTCCATCGGCCGCTTCATAAAGGTTTTCAAAATAAGTGATTTTATCACCCATCATTTTTTTTACGTTGTTCATCGATTCAGGATCATGAACTTTCACAAGGGCTCCAGCTTTAAGGAGTTCATTAATATTTTCAAGGGCTGGCGCTTCGCGGATATCGTCCGTATGTGGTTTGAAGGAGAGTCCCCATACGGCAATGGTTTTTCCTTTTAGATTGTTATTAAAGTATGCTTTGATTCTGGAAATCAATTTTGTTTTTTGAATATGATTGACCTCCATGACAGCGTCAAGGATTTTGAAATCGTATTTCACATCATCAGAAGACTTAGCCAACGCTTGCACATCTTTAGGGAAACAGCTTCCGCCATACCCGATACCGGGAAATAAAAACCGTTTGCCAATGCGGCTGTCGGTGCCAATGCCTTTACGCACAGAGTCAACATCAGCACCAAGAAGTTCGCACAAATTGGCAATCTCGTTCATGAAAGTAATCTTGGTGGCCAAAAATGAATTGGCGGCATATTTGGTCAGTTCCGCTGAACGCTCGTCCATAAATACCAATGGATTACCTTGTCGCACAAAGGGTGCGTAAAGTGTTTCCATTATTTTTCTCGCCCGCTCTGAATTAGTGCCAATTACTACGCGCTCCGGTTTCATGAAATCATCTACAGCAACGCCTTCGCGTAAAAACTCTGGATTGGAAACGACATCAAAATCAACTTTAGCGTTCGCAGCAATTTTTTGATGTACTTTTTCAGCCGTCCCAACCGGAACGGTGCTCTTGTCGACAATTACCGTATAGTCTTTAAGCAGATCACCGAGCGATCCAGCAACACCTAAAACGTATTTTAAATCGGCAGAGCCATCTTCACCAGGTGGTGTGGGCAGAGCTAAAAAAATAATCTTAGCACCTTCAATCCCTTCTGCCAGATCAGTGGTGAATGTAAGTCTTTCCTGGTGAATGTTGCGGTGGAATAGTACCTCAAGGCCGGGCTCATAAATGGTAATTTCTCCCTTATTTAATTTCTCAACTTTTTCACGGTCGATATCAATACATACTACTTTGTTTCCGGTCTCCGCAAAGCAAGTGCCCGTGACCAAACCAACATAACCAGTGCCTACTACTGCAATCTTCATTTCATAATCGATTAAGGTCGCAAAAATAGCAAAATGAAAGTTTTAGGGAGGAAATATTCTTTCACAAACTAACACTTGTTTGGTTAAGATGATAAAGTCATTTACTTTTGCTCCCTTAAAAAAATAACCCTTTTATGAATGTGACGGAGGAAGCCACAGCGGGAATCAGTTTTGATTCCTCTGAGAATGAGAAAATGATTGCCCAAATGGTGCACGACTTTGGAGAGCGCGAAATTCGCCCCAAAATGATGGAGTGGGATGAAAGCCAATATTTTCCTGTGGAAGTGTTTCGGAAAATGGGTGAACTTGGATTGATGGGCGTGCTCGTTCCCGAAGAGTATGGCGGTGCCGGTTTTGGCTATCACGAATACGCCACTGCGATCGCAGCGCTTTCAAAGATTGACGGCTCGATCGGTTTGTCTATGGCCGCACATAATTCCCTTTGCACCGGGCATATTCTGCAATTTGCCAACGAAGAACAAAAGCAGAAATACTTGCCAAAGTTGGCATCGGGTGAATGGATCGGAGCATGGGGCTTAACAGAACCTAATACGGGTTCCGATGCTGGTAACATGCGGACTGTTGCTAAAAAAGATGGCGATCATTTTATCATCAATGGCGCAAAGAATTTTATCACCCACGGGAAATCCGGTAATGTAGCGGTGGTCATCGTGCGCACAGGTGAAATAGGGGATTCGCATGGAATGACGTCATTTATTGTGGAGCGTGGAACGTCAGGTTTTGGTGCCGGAAAAAAAGAAAATAAGCTGGGGATGCGCGCCAGTGAAACAGCGGAAATGATATTTACCGATTGCCGTGTCCACAAGAGTCAGATGATAGGACAAGAAGGGGAAGGCTTTGTGCAGTCGTTAAAAGTATTGGACGGTGGACGAATTTCTATCGCCTCCCTTGGTTTGGGGATTGCTCAAGGGGCCTACGAGGCAGCTTTGCAATATTCAAAAGAACGCCATCAATTTAATAAGCCGATTTCCACTTTTCAGGGAATCGCTTTTAAATTGGCAGAGATGGCAACCAAAATTGAGGCGGCTCGCCTTTTGATTCATCATGCGGCAGATTTGAAAAATAAACATAAGCCGATGAGTAAAGAATCGGCAATGGCAAAATTGTATGCCTCCGAGGTGGCTGTAGAGGTGGCAAATGAAGCCGTACAGATTTTTGGAGGCTATGGTTACATCAAAGATTTTCCTGTGGAGAAATTCTACCGAGATGCTAAGCTCTGCACAATAGGCGAAGGGACTTCTGAAATACAGAAATTGGTAATTTCCAGAGCGATTTTGAAGTAATTCTTGGAGAATTGACCACCAAAGTCCTATATTTGCAGCCCAAATAGAAAAACATGCTAATTATCAACATTAAGGAAAACGAATCGATCGACAAGGCACTAAAGCGCTTTAAAAAGAAGTTTGAGAAGACTGGTGTTTTGAAAGAATTGCGCTCAAGGACTTCATTTACAAAGCCTTCTGTAAAAAGAAGGGGGGAGGTGATCCATGCTTCTTATATTCAAAAGCGTTTCGCTTCTGATAATTATTAACATTCAATAGACATTCTGCCAACAATCCCTCACTGATTTTATCATGCGAGGGATTTTTTTTACCTTGAAGGGAAAGCTGAGTGGATTTAATGGGTGATTCCTTCATAAAATATTTAAAGTTTGAAAAACGGTACAGCTCCAAAACCGTTATCTCTTATCAAACCGATCTTCACCAATTTCAAGAATTTTTAAATCGCGTATTTGACGCCATCCCTTCTGAGGAAGCCAACCACGGCATGATCCGCTCCTGGATAGTTAGTTTGGTGGAAGGCAAATTAGATGCAGTTTCCGTCAACCGAAAAATTGCTTGTCTGCGTTCCTATTATAAATTCCTTATCAAGAAGGCTATTGTTGCCAAGGATCCGATGGCGAAGATTAAAATTCTGAAAACCAAGAAGAAACTGCCTCATTTTGTTCAAGAGGCAGACATGGTGAAAATGCTAGATCACACGGAATTTGGAAATACCTTCGAGAACCTTCGCGATCAATTGGTTTTGGAACTCCTATACGGCACGGGCATGCGTCTTTCTGAATTAATCGGACTTAAAGACTCAAGCATTAACCTTTCTGACCGTACGCTGAAAGTTTTAGGAAAAAGAAATAAGGAAAGGGTAATCCCTTTTGGTGTTAATCTCGTTGTACTAATAAAGGGCTATCTCAAAAGCAGGAACAAGGAAGTGGAAAAAAGGAACGATCAATTTTTAGTAATGAAGACGGGTGCTCCTTTATATCCTGTGATGGTCAACCGTACCGTCAAGAAATATCTACAAGGGTCGAATGTTGAAAAGAAAAGTCCACACGTTTTGCGGCATACCTATGCCACACATCTGTTGAATAAAGGAGCTGAAATCAACGCGGTTAAAGACTTATTGGGTCATAGCAGTTTGGCGGCAACGCAGGTTTATACGCACAATTCGATGGATAAATTAAAAAAAGTATTTGATCAAGCTCATCCAAAAGCATAACTTCAGTTTATATGTTTCACTTAAATTTTTTACAATTATGAAGCTACAAGTTCATTCCGTTCACTTTGATGCTGATGAAAAATTAGTTGATTTCATCCAAAAAAAAGTTGATAAATTAGAAACTTTTTATGACCGGTTGGTGGATGGCGAAGTCTTCCTTCGCCTTAACAATGAGGGAATTGAAAACAAAACTGTAGAGATAAAATTAAGGGTGCCTGGCAATCAGTTATTTGCCAAAGAACAGGCAAAATCATTTGAAGAAGCTACCGATCTGGCTACTGAAGCCTTGCGAAGACAACTAAAAAAATTCAAAACGAAATTGATGGAGAGTAAAGTTTAGAATCCTACAACAAAAAAAGGAAGCCGTTTCATTATTGAGACGGCTTCTTCTTTTATAGGGAACCTGTATAACTTTTCGCTATATCTTAAATGCCTTTTTCAATTGATCGACATAGTCAAGGCGTTCCCATGGAAACAGTTGAACGCTAACTTTCTTTTCATTTTTCTTCCCTTTGTTAAATGTTTTTTCAACAAATTTTGGCTCCCGCCCCATGTGACCATAGGCTGCGGTTTCCGAATAAATTGGCGTACGCAAATTAAAGCGGTCTTCGATGAAATAAGGACGCATATCAAAGATCTTCTCAATTTTTTTAGAAATCTCACCATCTGTCAATTTCACCTTGGAAGTATTATATGTATTGATGTACAAACCAACCGGTTTTGCTACCCCAATGGCATAAGCGACTTGAACTAGCACTTCATCGCAGAGGCCTGCAGCAACCATGTTTTTAGCGATGTGTCGCGTTGCGTAAGCCGCTGACCGATCCACCTTTGATGGATCTTTCCCTGAAAAGGCCCCTCCTCCATGAGCACCTTTGCCGCCATAAGTGTCCACAATAATTTTTCTTCCGGTCAAGCCCGTGTCGCCATGAGGGCCACCTATTACAAATTTTCCAGTAGGGTTAATGTGATATTGAATGTCATTGCCAAATAATTTTTGTACCCGTTTCGGCAGTTTCTTTTTAATTCGAGGCACCAGAATATTGATCATGTCGTCTTTAATCTTTTTCAACATCACCGCATCCTTAGCAAAATCATCATGTTGGGTGGAAATCACAATGGCATCAATGCGTTGAGGCTTGTTGTCATCACTATACTCAATAGTTACTTGCGATTTAGCATCAGGCCGCAGGTAGGTCATTGTTTTTCCTTCTCTGCGGATTACGGATAATTCATGAAGTAAAAGATGGGCAAGATCCAATGGCAAAGGCATGTAGTTGTCGGTTTCGTTGGTGGCGTAACCGAACATCATGCCCTGGTCGCCAGCGCCTTGGTCTTCTTTCTTTTTGCGCTCAACACCTTGATTGATGTCTGCGGACTGCTCATGAATTGCTGAAAAAATTCCACAGCTATTCGCTTCGAACATGTACTCGCTCTTGGTATATCCAATTTTTCTGATCACCTCTCGGGCGATTTCTTGCACATCGAGATAAGCTTCCGATTTCACCTCTCCAGCCAAAACGACCTGTCCGGTAGTCACCAATGTCTCACAGGCAACTTTAGAATTTGGATCATAAGCCAAAAAATAATCGATTAGGGCATCGGAAATTTGATCGGCTACTTTGTCTGGATGGCCTTCGGAAACAGATTCTGAGGTAAATAAATACGGCATTTGAAATGATTTTATGATTTAATGAATTAAGATTATTTTCAGAGCGGCAAAAATACGGGAATTAGTCAATTAGTCAATGGGCAATTTAGGGAGCGCCAGTTACCAAATTTATCTACTACTTGGTGATTAGTCATTGGATAAAAAAAGAAAAACGGAAGGTTCTTTCTCGAGCAACGGAAGATTCTTTTTCCATTCCATTACCTGCTGCGTTTTAATGAATTCACTTTTTCCCGTAAGGTTAAAAGCGATGCATAGTTTTGTTTTTGGTGAGAGCGACCCGACAAGATTTTTCAATACCTGATTATTGCGGTAGGGAGTTTCAATGAAAATCTGCGTTTGATTTTTAATTGTCGATTCTTTTTCAAGCAGCTTGATTTTATGAACGCATTCCTTGGAATCGATCGGCAAATAACCTTGAAAGGCAAACTGCTGACCGTTTAATCCAGAAGCCATCAGCGCAAGCAAGATGGACGAAGGCCCGGTAAGCGGGACCACACTTATTTTATTTTGATGAGCATAACTCACGGCCAATGCCCCCGGGTCGGCAATGCCAGGACATCCCGATTCTGATAAAATACCGATGTCTTCCCCATCGAATATAGGGGCAAACATTTCCTCTAATTCTTGATTATGAGTGTCTTTGTTAAGCACTGAAAATTTCAAGGCATCAATGCTTTCGTAAATCTTAAGGCTGCTCAAATAGCGTCTGGCTGTCCGAATATCTTCCGCAAAGAAATAGTGAATCGACTTGAGCTTTTCGATGACGCCAATTGGAATAACCTCTTTTTCCGTTTGTTCCGAAATTACGGTGGGGATAAGGAGGAGACTTCCAGAAGCCTTCATGACAGAAAATCCAAAACAAGTTTAGAGAATTCTTGAGGATTCTCGGCTTGTACCCAGTGCCCTGTATCGAGTGTTACAAAATTCGCGTTTGGAAATATAGTTTTTATGAAGTCTTCGTCTCCAGGCTTAAAGTATTCTGATTTTCTTCCGTTGATAAACATCGTAGGTCCTGCGAAGACGCCTTTGTAAACCATACCTTCTCCAATCTCTTGAAGATGAGTGTCAATGGCAGATAGGTTCACCTTCCAAGTGAACTTACCATCAGGGGTGCGTGCAAGATTCTTTAAGAGAAATTGCCTGACAGCCGAGTCGGGCTCATACCTGGCTAGGGAAACTTCAGCTTCAGATCGAGAAGTTATTTCGCCCAATGGTATTGCTTTCATGCCTTCTATCAACAAATCGTGCTTTACCACATAAGTCTTAGGGACAATGTCTACGACAATCAGCTTATCAACAAGCCCTGGATTTTTGACAGCAAAATTCATCGCTGTCTTACCACCCATGGAATGGCCGATGACGTGAGGCTTTTCAATTTGGTTTTCCTTAATAAATTCTTCGAGGTCTTCGGAGAGCACCTTATAATTGAATTCGTCACTGTGAGGAGATTGCCCATGATTTCGTTGATCAATTAAATAGACTGAGAACGTTTCGGCAAACAATTTTCCTAAAGAATGCCAGTTGTCAGATGAACCAAGCAGTCCATGTAAGATAATTAATGGCTTGCCTTTACCCTGATGTCGGAAGAAAAGTTTCATGGAGTACCTTGATTGGATAGCAAAAGTAAGGTATAAAAAAAGGAAATAGGAAGAGGCATAAATCTATTGTTAATTATTTTCATCTTTGGCTTTTGTTTTAAGCCTACATGGAATTAATTGACGGAATTTATCAAGTACAAGGGTTAGCATTGACCGAGCTTGCCAAAGAATTTGGCACACCATTTTATCTGTATGACGGCAATAAGATTGTCAATCAATTGCAAAATCTTAAAAACGCGTTCTCTGAGACACAGGTGAAAGTAAAATTTGCGGCCAAAGCCTTAACCAATATTTCAATTCTCAAACTTTTAAAGAAACACGGATCGGGGGTCGATGTCGTTTCCATACAAGAAGCTTACCTTGCCCTGGGGGTGGGCTTTGAAAAAAATGAAATAATGTTCACGCCAAATTGTGTGGATTTTAGTGAGATTTGTGAAGGGGTGGAGTTGGGCTTGAACATCAATCTCGATAATCTTTCTGCGCTGGAGAAATTTGGAAAAAAATACGGGAGCACTTATCCATGTTGTATTCGATTGAACCCCCATATTCTGGCCGGAGGAAATTATAAAATTTCTACTGGGCATGGTAATTCTAAATTCGGAATTTCAGTGTATCAATTGCCACAAATTATGCAGTTGGTCGAAGTGCATAAGCTTGTGATCAATGGTTTGCATATCCATACCGGCTCTGAAATTACCGAAACGGAGGTTTTCCTAAAAATGGCAGAAATTCTTTTTGGTGTGGCACGGGATTTCCCAGCGCTAAAGTTTATTGACTTTGGGAGCGGTTTTAAAGTAGCTTATAAAGAAGGAGACCATGTCACTAACATTTATGATCTTGGACTAAACCTGGGTAAAAAGTTTAAGGAATTTTATCGAAGTTATGGCAAACAACTAGAGCTTTGGATCGAGCCGGGGAAATATTTGGTGAGCGAAGCAGGCTATCTATTAGTGAACACCAACGTGGTGAAGACTACACCCTCTGTAACTTTTGCAGGGGTTGATTCAGGGCTAAATCACTTGATCCGCCCGATGATGTATGATGCCTATCATGAAATTGTAAACATTACCAATACTAAAGGCTCTCAAAAAATTTATACTGTGGTAGGGAACATCTGTGAAACGGATACCCTTGGGGTAGATCGAAAATTAAACGAAGTTCGCGAAGGAGATTTGTTAGCCATAAAAAACGCGGGTGCTTATGGTTATTCGATGGCATCGAATTACAACTCTCGCTTTCGGCCAGCCGAGGTACTGATTTGGAGTGGCAAAGCGCAACTCATTCGGAAACGAGATACCATGGATGACTTGTTAAGAAATCAGGTTGTCGTGGATATCTAATCGTTTTTTTTGCTTCTAAAATTTTATTTAATAATTAATTATGGACAAAACTAAACTTACCATTAACAGCAACGGATCAATAAAAATTGAAGGTGACTTCGAAATCGTAGACGGCAAGGGAAATGCCTATGGCCTTCAGGGGCGCACCGTAGTTTCGTTATGCCGTTGCGGACAATCAGCCAACAAACCTTTTTGTGATGGTTCACATAAAACTGGCTTTGCCCATGACGCCATTGCCTTTGAATTGCCTCCTCGAAAAGTCTAAACCATAGCCGATTTCAATAAAAAGTTTATTTTTGCGCCCTTAATTCAAGGGCATTTGGTTTTCCATTGCCTGGACACTATAAAGCAGGGGTAAAATGAAAAGAATTATTGAGTCAAGAAAACTTCTTGGGGTCGACAAAGAGGTAGGCTTGAAAGAGTTAAAAACCGTTTATAGAAATTTTATGAAGGATTGGCATCCGGATAAAATACAGGACAACCCCGAAGCGAAAGTGGAGGCCGAAGAAAAGAGCAAAGCCTTCATTGAGGCTTATCATTTGTTAGTGAGTGTTGCGCCCGAGACGCATACTCAGCAATTAGAGCAATACACCGAAGTAATTACCGCCTCCAAGATGGTTGATTTTCAGTATAAATCGCAAACGTTGAAAATTGATTTTGCCGATGGTAGCAGCTATGAATACTTTGGGCTGCCGAAGAATACTTACGAGAAACTAGTCAATTCAGACACGCGTGATCGGTTTGCGCGCAGGCATATTTATCATTCGTTCACCTACCGAAAGGTAAGCAAGGCCTTGGTGGATCAGGCATAAAAAAAGCGCGAAACATTCCGCGCTTTTTTATTAGTCCTATTCAGATCATTTCAATCTGGCTTTAAAAAAGTCAAGACTGAGTTTATAGGCGTCCGCGGTAAATTCTTTATTGTGTTTCGGATTGCTTGGGTTGGCGAAAGCATGATCGGCATCGTAGGATTTTACGGTTAACTTCTTTCCAGCGGCAGTCATATTTTTTTCAAATTTCTCAGTGACGTCTTTGTTGATCCATTGATCTTGGGTAGCCCATACATCCAACACATCACAATTCAACGTTTTTAGCCGATCAACATTTTCTTCCGGCATTCCATAGTACATTACACAAGCAACGGCTTGCCCACCTGCCGTAAGTGCAGCTTGGAGCGATTGCCCTCCGCCAAAGCACCAACCGATCGTACCCACTTTAGCATCTTTTCCAACATATACCATCGCTCCTTTAACAATTGCGCTGCCACGATCTTGTTTAAATTCTTGCATGTATTTGCCTGCCTCTTCGCGTGTTGTGCCAATTTTACCATCGTACATATCAAGAGCCAATACATTGACGTTTCCCAAATCCTTATAAAGATTTTCAGCTTCGCGCTTGATATGGTCATTGAGTCCCCACCATTCCTGAAAAACGAAAACCCAATTGTCGGTCTTCTTTTTAGCTTTTAAAAGATAACCATTGGCTTCAGCCCCATCGGTTTTTATTTTAATCATCTTTCCTCCTGCCTGGCTAATGTGTACATAATATTCGGGTGCAGGGTGTTTGTTGTTAAAGTCTTTGTTTGAGGCAAACATGGCGAATTTTTCTGTTGACGGGGTGTGGCAAATTGGTGCCGTTTGAGCAAACCCGGTAATTCCGGATAGCCCAGCAATCAGGAGGATAATTATTTTTTTCATAAGTTTTTGGATTTTGTTGTTAGTTAACCATTAAAACAGGCGAATAGTTTTTTTGTTTGATTAATTTTTAAGCTGACCAAGCATGACGCGATCATACGTGATAAAATCAGTGTTGATCGGTTCAAATCCGTTTTGACGGAGGAGTTGGGCAACCTGAGCCCTGTGATAGCTGGCGTGATTTACGGTGTGGATCATAATAGACTCTACATTGCTGGTAAAAGGCGCACCGGTGTAGTTGGTATACGTTAGCTCACGGTCGAAATTTTCTGTTGATTCAACATAATTTAGCCACAACTGATCCGCGTTGCTGAGCATTTCGGCAAGTTCATCCAGTGAATAAGTGGACCATAATTTTACATCCGGTTTGGGCAGTCCTTTTATTCGATGGAGCCAAAGCAATTCGGCTGCTGCGATATGCCCCATTAAAGACAGCATTTTTTCATGATTGACCTTCTGGTCTTTCAAACAAGTGAGGACGCGCTGATTGGCCCAACTATTATAGTGATAAAGTTTTAAAAAATATTTTTTCATAATCGGGTTCGAAAGTTACAAACGATTTGTGAAATTTTAATTCAGCTGCAATTTAATGGAAATACATTTTAGGATTCTGCTGTTCTGCCACGAAGTCACAAAGACACGATATTAAAATACTTTTTTTTGGGGCTTAGTGCCTTGGTGACAATATTCGAATCTTATAATGCACCATACTTATTAAAAATGTCCGCAAAATGTTTGCTCCATTTCTTGCGATCGTATTTTGATTCGGCAAGAAGACGGGCCGATTGTTGACAGGCGGTTAATTTATTTTTATCGAGTAGAAAGGGTTCAATTTTCTTTATGAAATCAGTTGGGTGTTTTGGGTCAAGACCAAAGCCGCAACGGGCTTTCTCTATTTCTTCCTTAATCCAGCCCCCAAAGTTTGCTATAATTAATTTTCCGGCAGCCAGTCCGTCAAAATATTTATTAGGCGATCCGGTTTCAAGGATCGGAACATTCTTATAGCAAACGAAAATCGCATCGGTGATGCTCATGATCTCTTTTACGCGGTCTCTGTTTACAAACCCGGTGAACGAAAGATTTTTTAACCCAAGTCGCTCTGCTGAATTTTTTAAGTGGGACAGCATGGCTCCTTCGCCACACAAAATAAAATGAATCGGCAATTCTGCCTTACGGCAAGCATTGGCGCATTCGATAAAGTAGTCTAGGCCGTTGGCCACACCAATAGCACCGATGTAGGACACCACGAATTTGTCATCAACCTTATAGCGCTCTTTTAAGCCAGAGACAACGGCCTCTGGTTTATAATACGCACAATCAGAAATATTGGGTACGATATAAATTTTTTTTCCCGCTATTTTCTTTTCGATCGCTGTTTTAATTGAGCCAGAAAGTGCAACCACCGCTTCAGATTTTTTGTAAATAGTCTTTTCTAATTGATACAACAGGGAAGCAAACAAGTAATTTTTAATGAAACCCATCTGAATGGGTGCATCAGGCCAAAGATCTCCAACTTCAAAAATATAAGGCACTTTGTTTTTTTTCTTTAGCCACATTGCAGGCAAGCCCACCGTGAGCGGAACGGACATGGCGTAACAGAAATCAAGACCCTGTATGGTTTTAGCTAATTGAAAACTTTTCCAAGCATATTTCAGAAAAGAAAAACTTCTAGCACTAAAACCAAAGGCGTTATTATAAGCAATCGGCAGATAATGCACTTTAATGCCTTCATAATTTTCAACATAATAGCTTTTCTCATTACTTCCTGTAATCACAATTGTTTCAATGCCGTGATCAACCAGGGCTTTAGCAAGGTAATAAGAACGAAAGGCTCCTCCTTTTTCAGGAGTGTTAAAATGCTGGTGGAGGATAAGAACTTTCACTTCGCAAAGAAAAGTAAAACTTGGTCATTCAAAAAAACTTGCTTTTTAAGATACCGATCGGTATCTTTGTGACGATGAGAAACCGGGAAGAAACCATGGGCTTAATTTTGCATAAGGCTGGAATGCTCTTTAACTCAAAGGGTTACAAGGCCACATCGATTAGCCATATCACAACCGCTACGGGCTTTACGAAAGGTGCTGTTTACCGACATTTTAAAAGCAAAGAGAAATTAGAAGAACAAACATTGGCTTACCTAACGGGGATAATGCTTGATATTTTGACCAAACGCATTAAAACACAAAGTAATGCAGGCGATAAATTGCGCGCTGTGCTGGATTATTTCAAATCCTACATCGACAAGCCTCCGATCAAAGGTGGTTGTCCTTTGTTGAATGCCGCCATTGAAGTGGATGATGGAAACCCTTTACTGCGAAAGAAGGCAAACTCTGTGTTAGAGATTTTAAAAGGTTCGATTGTTCATATTCTGAATCGCGGGATTGAGTTTGGCCAGATCGTTAAAACAGTGGATAAAAACTATTTTTCTACCATCATGGTGGCCAGCCTTGAAGGAGCCATTATGATGAGCAAACTTTCACGGTCTGATAATGACATCCGGTTGGTGGTAGGGCATTTAGAAAAAATGATCTCCGATATAGAGGTTTAAATTTATAGACTAAATATGAAAAGAAAGATCTTAATTTTTTTATTCGGAAGATACCTCAATATTCTAGCTATTTTTTCACCAATCAAAGCGGGCAAAGAAGGGTTTCTGCGCTTTAGCCGACCCAGAAGAAGGGAAGTGAAGCCCCACCATCTTGAATTTTTAAATACAGCAGAGAAATCAGCATTCGTCTATGAAGGAAGGAAAGTTCAAGTCTATCGTTGGGGAAATGGTGAAAGAAAACTTTTACTTTGCCACGGCTGGGAAAGCCATAGTTACTGGTGGCGGAATGTGGTAAATGGATTGCCCAAAGAAAAGTTCACGATCTACTCGATTGATGCACCAGGTCATGGTCTTTCAGATGGAAATTATATTAACGCTGTCCATTATAGCGGCCTTATCGAAAAGTTAGTGCTCCATTTCGGTGGCGTCTATGCCATCTTGGGTCATTCGTTGGGCGCGTTATCTTCCGTTTACACCTTATTTCGTCTTCCTAGCCTTCCCGTTGAAAGAATTGTAGTGATGGCCGCACCTGGGGAGGTGAAGCAATTTATTGAGTACTACCAAAAACTTTTAAAACTTTCACCTCGCACTTTTGAAGCAATACGACAATCCTTCATCAAGCGGTTAGGTCATGGGCCAGAATATTTCTCATTACAAAAATTTGCCTCAACGCTAAAACTTTCAGGATTAATTATTCACGATAAAGACGATCGTGATGCGCCTTATGCGTATGCATTGGCTGCCCATGAAGACTGGAAGAACTCACAGATGATTTCTACATCAGGCCTGGGCCATAATTTAAAATCGCTTGAATTGATTGAGAATGTGAAGGAGTTTTTAGGTTAAGTTAAGCGTTGTTGGATTATGCTATTCGATGCTGGTCTCTTGTGGCTGGTAACCAAGAGGTTAGCCACTAGCCGCTGAGATCCTAATTCTTTAGAAGAGGAATAATTTTTACTCCGAAGTAAAAATTTCGCGTAGCCGCTGCATTATAATATCTCCCAAAGGCAGCATTTAAGTCATTACCTAGGCTGTACTTTTGATTCAATGCATTGTCCACGCCAGCAAAAATCTCCATTGATGTGTTTTTTTGAATTAGACTTTTAAATCCGATCCTCGATCCCACCAAAAAATAATCGGAAGAATAAGCCGAGTTGGCATCGTTGAGCGGAATCCGATCCACGTATGTTGTTGTAGCATTCAAATAAAAACGTTTCAAAAGGTAAAGATCTAATCCGGTGACCACCGTGTTAGGTGCAGTACCTGTCCATTTGTTTCCAGAGTAGTTTATACCATCATGTGCATAGTTAACAAAACGATAGTTGGTGAGCGTGTAGGCTTCCCAGATTTTCAAATGAGAAAAAAGCCCTGACCAAGTATTAGATTGCCAAGACAGGTAGGTCTCCAGTCCCTTTTGCGAGGTGTTTCCTGCATTGATAAAATAGGCTCCATTGTTTTGACTTACAATCGCTTGATTCAATTCGAAGTCGTAAGCAACAATATCAAATGTTAGCATTTTTAACAATTGTCCTCGTATACCGACTTCGTAGTTTATGCCCTGCTCGGGTGCTAGGCTGTTGTTGTACACCCCCGAAGACGGACGCACTTCCGCCAATGATGGTGCAGAAAACCCTTTGCCAACTGAAGTGAATGCCGAGAACGAGTCATTGAATTTTTTAAGCAGCGCTACCCGAGGAGAAAAGACCGGAGCAAAATTTCTTAATTGTTCACCAGGCAGCAAACCAGCCAACCGATTAAATTTATACTTTAGAAAATTGCCGCTTCCACCTATCGTCAAAAACAATTGATGGGGAAGTTCGATATCCGCTTGTGCGAAAAACAGCATGATGTTAGAAGTTAATCTATCATCTGTCTGCAATGTATCTTTAACGCCTAAATGATTTCCATAATCGGTGAGTGGCGAATAGAAATGTTGCCATTCGGCACCAGCCGTGATTTTCCCGCTCCAATTTCCTTTGTTGAATTCATATCGGGTATCTGTACGTCCGCCATAATTGTGTTCTGTTCTTCGCTCATAATTGAGAATGAACGGATTGGTAAAGTCAGTATATGAGCTATAGATTCCGGCTCGTGTTGACCAATGCGAGGCCCATTGCGATTCATAAACGACACCACCAAAAATAGTCTTGTTGTAAATGGCCGCTTGTTGCTGCACAGCACCAAATGTAGTTTTTGAGGGTTGTCTTGCCTGCGAAGGATCGGCATTGTATTGTGCAAGGGTAAGTCCGCCCGGAGTTTGATAAAATAAATTGGAATAAAATACAGAGGTCTGCAAGGTACTTTTTCTGGTAATAGCGAAGTTTCCTTCCAGGTTAAGAGCGTCCCGTCTCATCGCACTTTGTTGGCGATACCCATCCGATTGCTGATGGGCATAATTCACAAACACTTTTTTTTTATCGTTACCGAAAATGGCTTTTGCTTGGTAGCGCTGAAGTCCGAAACTTCCTCCTGAAGCCGAAAATTGCAATTGCTTTTGATTGGTTGGTGGACTGCTTAATAATACGACACCCCCCGTTCCGGCACCATAGAGGCTTGCTCCTGGGCCTTTGATGATTTCCGCTTTTCCAAAAGCATCAAAGTCAAGTAAATTCAGATACGTGTTACCGCCTCCATCGGTGAGGGGCAATCCGTTCCAATAAAATTTTACATCGCGCACACCGAAAGGAGAGCGGATAGTGCTTCCACGAATCGAAAAACGATAACTACCTGGTGAACGCTCTTCCATACGCACCCCTGGGACGGTATTCACTGCAGACAAAATTGAAGTTGGGTTAAATCGGTTAAAATCTTTTGCGGTGGCTACACCCAGAGCCACGGGCGTCTCCATCAGGGTTCGATTATAGGAATAAGCTTTTACCACGACCTCGGTTAAAATACTTGAAGAATCTTTTGGTGCTGCAGTTTGGGCGTAACTCTTAACGCCCAATAAACAAGATAGGAGGATCAAACGAAAAGTCATTCTGCAAAGCTAAGATTTAGAATAAATCCAAAACTTCCTCTACGCTTTTTGTTTTATTAAAATTCTCCAGCAACCTCATCATCACCCGATCGACCAGCGTATCCGGGCAAGAAGCTCCACTGGTGAGGACAATTTTGACTAAATCTTTTTGAGGAAGGAATTTTTGGGTCACTTTTTTCTTTTTCTCGTGAAAGTCGAAGTGTTGAATTTCATCTTTAGAAAGGATTTCTTTTTCTGTATTAATAAAGTAGGTCGGGAACCTGTGTTCGCACAGTTCAACGATATGCGAGGTGTTGCTGCTGTTATAGCCGCCCACAACCACTGCAAGGTCAGCATCCGTTTTTAATAGTTCATAAGAGGCATCTTGGTTATCGTTGGTGGCATAACACAACGTGTCGCGGGTGTCAGCGAAATGATCCTTCAAATTGGCTTCTCCAAATTTGCTTGCCATTACGTGTTTAAAGAAATCGGCTATGGCTTGGGTTTCAGTCGCCAACATGGTTGTTTGGTTGACAACGCCAATTCGTTTCAAGTCGTTTTCAGGATCAAAGCCTTTTGAATACCTGTTTTCAAATTCAGTCAAGAATTCTTCTTTTCTTTTGTCTCCTAAAATGTATTTCGATAAATGAATGGCATCATTCATATCTTGGACAATAATGGAAGGCGACTCGGACGCGCTATGCGAAAAAGTGGCTTTCGTTTCTTCGTGTTTTGGTTTTCCGTGAATAATGATCGTGTACTTTTCGTTCCCCAATTTTTCGGCACGATTCCATACTTTCTCTACAAAGGGACACGTAGTATTATATTTTTGAACTTCTACCCCTTTGTCTGATAATAGCTTTTCAATTTCAAGGGTAGTTCCAAAAGCGGGGATGATGACAATATCTTCTTTGTTGACATTTTCCCAAGGGAGAAAATGCGTTCCATCGGTGTCCATGATGAATTTAATTCCGCGGCTCAACAAATCATTATTCACTTCCTGATTGTGGATCATTTGGCTGAGAAGATAAACATTTTTTTCAGGATTTTCCTCTAAAGCTCGATAACTGATTTCGATGGCATTTTCCACACCGTAGCAAAACCCAAAATGACGGGCGAGATAAAATTGCACGGGACCAAAGTCAAGTAGCGTTGGTGAGAAGTCCTGCTTCCGCAAGTCTTTAACCCTTCGCGATTCTTTTATCTTTCCGGTAATGGAAGACCGATAGTAGGATGGAATTTCGAATTTTTTGATGGCCGATTAATTTTTAATTATCAAAGGTAAATCCATTAGCACCAACAAAAAACCCCGAATATTCGGGGTTTTGATTTTAGGCAGCTTTTGAAAGCTTGTCTTCACTTATTTTATTCGTTCGCACTTCTTTGGCATAAAGATCAAACCATTTCACTTCTACTACTTTGCCTTTAATGTACTTGAGCACTTCCATCACTTTGCCGTCAATCTTGCTACGCACCAGCTCGCCTTTTCTAAATAATCGTCTCATAAGTTTGGTAGTTAAAGTTATTAAAACCGAAAAGCGTATAAATATTCACGGGGAAAGTCCGGATAAACTCCGGCAAAAACAACCTGATCGCCAGATTTTTTCTTTTTCAACATTTCACTTACATCTTTTACTGATTTTACCGCAACATTATCAATGTGTGTGATGATAAAGCCTTCGTGCATGTCGGTATATTTTTTTATGACTCCATTGCCCAACGCTTTAACCACTACACCGTTTGCGAGGTCAAGTTTCTTAAGCGTTTTAGTGTCCATATCGCCCATTTCAATTCCCAAAGAAGAAACGATATCCTTTTTTTCTCGTTTTACAGCACCTAATTTTCCGTCTCGATTTTTCAAGGTAACAGGAATGATTAATGTTTTTCCTTTACGATCAACGGTGACATTGATTTTATCACCCGGCCGTTTGCGGCCAATATATTCAATCAACTCAGGACTTGATTTGATAACTGCGTCATCCAATTTCACAATGACATCGCCTTTTTGGATGCCCGCTTCCTTGGCCGCACTTTTTCCATCATCGGGCAGATCGGCCACGTAGGCACCCTCTGTAACATCAAGATCATTCTCTTTTGCCAGATCGCTATCAATACTGCGCACTTGAATACCCATCCATCCACGTTGCACTGTGCCATAAGCAAGTAAGTCTTCAACTACTTTACTCACAATGTCGGAGGGAATTGCAAATCCATAACCTGAGTAGGAACCCGTTGGGCTTGCAATAGCGGTATTGATGCCCAATAATCCTCCATCCAAGTTTACCAACGCACCACCGCTGTTTCCAGGGTTGATGGCGGCATCAGTTTGAATAAAGGACTCAATCGCTGTACTGCCTTGTTCATTATTACGCGAAGGGTTATTCGAATTAATGATATTGATGTTTCTTCCTTTTGCACTGATGATTCCTGCCGTTACGGTGGAATTCAAATTGAACGGGTTGCCGACTGCAAGTACCCACTCGCCAACTTTTGAATTGTCGGAGTTGACGAAGGATAGGTAAGGCAAGTCTTTTTGATTTATTTTAATCACTGCAAGGTCGGTGTCGCGATCTGTGCCGATCACTTCGGCCTTGAAAGATCGGTTGTCGCTCAAGGTCACATCCACAATGTCAGCATCTTGTACCACATGGTTGTTGGTAACGATGTAACCGTTGGCATTGATAATCACGCCTGATCCACTGCTCACACTAGGCCCTTGCTGACGAGGCCCATTGGGGCCAAAGAAAAATTGCAGGGGATCATTTGATTCTTGTTCGTG
Source organism: Cytophagales bacterium (assembly GCA_027317105.1). Lineage (GTDB taxonomy): Bacteria > Bacteroidota > Bacteroidia > Cytophagales > Cyclobacteriaceae > ELB16-189. Next base: position 30,243 of record DAHVFH010000223.1, on the reverse strand, counting down.
CAATTTAGTGTTGCCACTTTGCGTGGACTTGATGTGTACGACTGCTTTTGTTACTTTCTCAGCGGTGCCGGTAAAATCGATCGGTACGGCATCACCATTTTCGTTGATGCGATAGGCGACCTGTGAGGACGGCACCCCATTGATATGCTCGATCTTCACACCTTGCCGGTCATTTTTTCCAAACCACTGGTATGCACCGATGGTAATCGTACTGCCCAGTATGGCAGCCAATACGAGAGATCCAAAGTTTTTCATAGATAAAAGAATTTTTGTTCAACCATTTTTGTGGTAACAGTGATGGACGGGGCCAATAAAAAGTTTTTATTTGATTGAGAAATAAACTACCTCGAACAACACCATTCCAACAGGGAATATTTTTAGTGGTAATGCTAACGAAAATTATGCCATAGGGTTTTACAAAAGTTAAAATCTGCCATTATTTCTTGACTAATTGGCCATTCTTATACTCGTATTCAATGCCCAATTTGCCATCCTGATCATACCATTTGGAAATGCCGTCACGCAATCCATTTTTATAGGAACCCACTTCCATGATTTTGCTGTTGTCGTAGAATACTTTTGTAGTACCCTCAATCTTTCCGTTCACGTAGGTACGCTCTTCCTTGATATTCGTGGCGTTGTATTCTTTGTATTCCCCTTCCCGTTGTCCTTGATGGTAATAGTAGATTTTTTTTAATTGATTGTTATTCGCTCCCATCTCCATGCAAATTCCTTCTTTTTGCCCGTTAACATACGATGTTATTGACATGACCAACCCATTTGGGTAATACTGAACCCAAGTACCCGTTCGTTTGCCCTTCAGGTAATGACCCGTGGCGGTTTTGTAAGCCTGACTTCCTACCAAAATCCCTACTAGTCCCGGCACGTCTGTAAATTCTTTCTTTTGTGCCCCAATTGGTAAGTCTTTGAATTCGGCCTCCTTTATGGGAAGGTTTTCATTTTGTGCCTCAGGTTCATTTACCGATTTGCTTTTTGTTGAGCAGCTCAGAAAAATAGCGATAAGCAAGGAGGAATATAGAAAGCGCATAGCAATAAAATTTCGTGCCCAAATATATTGACTAACTTTACCTTTCGTCAATAAAAAATTGATAAAATTTCTTTTCTTAACAAGCCTTTTATTCATCCTTCAAGATGCCCCTTTCAAGGATTTTCTTTCGAAAATGAAAACAAAATGATCTGCTATTCTTTTGAAAAATCAAATAATGAGACCTTTCGCTAAATTATTTCTAAAACGCGGGCGTGAAGCTTCGGTAAAACGATTTCATCCTTGGGTATTTTCAGGAGCCATAGAGCGGGTTGATGGTGAGCCATCGGATGGCGATTGGGTAGAAGTGAAAGACGCGCAAAAGCAAACGTTAGGGTTTGGTCATTATCAAAAAGGCACTATCACCGTGCGCTTGTTATCTTTCTTGAAAGAAGCCCCGAACGACAAATTATATCATGACAAAATCCGGACCGCCTTTAACCAACGCCTTATTACAAAAGTGATCAGCGACCACACAAATTGTTATCGCTTGGTGCATGGGGAAGGGGATGGTTTACCTGGATTGATCATTGATGTGTACAATGGGGTGGCGGTGATGCACGCCTACACCTTCGGGATGCACCTCGATCGTCAGCAGATTGCCAACGCGATTAAGGAAACGCTTTTTGAGTCCATCCATTCTATTTATTATAAAAGTCAGAACTCGTTACAAGTGACGGAAAACGAATATCTGCTTGGCATGAGTACGGTGCCGCATGTTGTTACTGAACATGGAAACAGATTTTTTGTGGATTGGGAGGAAGGGCAGAAGACCGGCTTCTTTTTAGACCAGCGCGAAAACAGAAAAATACTTGGTGCGATGGCCAAAGGCAGCTCGATACTTAATACATTCTGCTATACGGGAGGGTTTTCGGTGTATGCGCTGAATGCCGGGGCAGCATTGGTTCATTCAGTGGATGCTTCACAAAAAGCAATTGACCTTACGCGAAAAAATATTGAACTCAATGGATTTGATCCTCAAAAGAATGAGAGTTCCTGCATCGATACTTTCGAATTTCTAAAGGACAAGAAAGATCAATATGATATTATTATTCTTGATCCTCCTGCATTTGCTAAACATAAGGAGGCCAAGCATCAAGCCATGAAAGGTTACCAACGACTCAATGCCGAAGCCATGCGAGCCATCAAACCAAACGGCATTATTTTTACCTTCTCATGCTCGCAGGTGGTTGACAAACAATTATTTTACGATACCGTTGTTTCTTCCGCGCACCAAGCCGGGCGCGATATCAAGGTATTACAACACCTAAGCCAACCGGCCGATCACCCGGTTTCACTTTACCATCCCGAAGGAGAATATTTGAAGGGGCTAGTGCTGTACGTGAATTGAATTGGCAATGATTGAAAAGTTTCTAGCCGCGCGGCTAGAAACCAGATTCAATAATTTCCTCTTTGTCCGCCACCCTCATTTAGCTGAAGGCCGGCTAACAATTTGGTGTAGGCATCTTCATATTTTTTTGCCAATTCGGTCTCGCCATTTTCATACAATGCGCGCTGCAAAATGTTGAGTAAAACAATATTGTTGCGCAATTCATTAGTTAGGCTGCTCCCTTCCTTAGTTAAGTATGTGGCCATCTCAATAGCCCGATCGCCAATCGTCTTGGCGATTTCAATGGCCTGCGTCTTTTCGCCAACCTTAAACAATAAATTAGCGGTTTCAGAAGCTGTGTAGTCATAAGGTACTGTATTGTCCGGCATTTTTTTCAATGAAAACAAGAGTAATTCTTTCGCTTTTTCAGAGTTACCTTCATCAATAAGTGCTTGGGCTACTGAATTGATTGAACTTCTGTGATTCAAGACGAAACCCTTGTAGTCATCGTTGTAGTAAACATTAGGATTGTCTAATCCTCTATACTTGAATTTTTTTGTCATAATCTCAAAACTCTTTTCCGTGTCTACCAAATACTCACGGTCTTTGCGCGGGTTGCGAACGGGCAAAATGCGATAGGCGTTGCCAACTTGAACCGCATAGGGACTGAGGTCGATGTTAATCTGCGAGAGCGAAGTGTTGTTGAGATAAAGCGGTCGTTCCCAATTGTTAGTTATCAGGAAGTCCAGCATCGCTAGATCTTTCTTTTCTAATCCTCCACGCAAAACTTTGATCTTCATTTCATCCACCACTAAGCTGTCCATGCCTTTTGGAATAATGCCTTTCGCCAATATTGCCTGCTTATCAATAGGGATTGTCAATATGCGGCTCGGTACAATATTCCTGTCGCCATCGCTAAGTTGTGCATACCTTTTGGCTAGCAACTGAACATATTCTTTGGCATCAATGCTTTTTATTTTCAAATCAGCATAAGGCAAATAATCATTAAGACCGCCTTGTTGATATTCTTTCAAAGGCAACGTGTACTTTAATGCCTCAGACTCGTTGGCCTTGCGCATGCTTTGTGCGATATACCAATCCGTATTGTAATAGCTAAGCACAATGACCCGGTCATCATCACGTATGCCCTCGGTTTCCTGAGCATACCACAAGGGGAAAGTGTCGTTATCTCCTCCAGTGAATAGTACGCCTTGCGGTTCGCAGGATTCCAAATAATTGGAAGCTGAATCTACCGAAAAAAAGCGGTCACTTCGGTTGTGATCATTCCATCCATCCTTCGCCATGAGGGTGGGAGCAGAAAGAGCGATGAGGGTAGCTGCAATTGTAGCCACCTTAGAATTTTTAATAAACTTTCCAAAAAATTCGGCTATACCGATTACAGAGAAACCAATCCAGAATGCAAACGCATAAAATGAACCAGCGTAAATGTAATCTCGTTCCCTTGGCTCTACGGGTGGAGAATTCAGGTAAACCACAATGGCGATGCCCGTCATGATAAAAAGCAAGGCCACCACGGCAAAATTTTTCGTGTCTTTGGTGAACTGATAAAACATGCCGATCAAACCAAGAAGGAAGGGGATCATGAAGAAATTATTCCTTCCGCGGTTTTCGGCCAGGCTGGTTGGCACTTTTTTGAACCATTCGGAAGGGCGCAACCAATCGGCTCCCTGAATATCGCTTTCGCGTCCGGCAAAATTCCACATGAAATAACGCATGTACATGTGCCCGATCTGTTGACGGAACATGAAAACAAATTTATCTTGAGCGAATGTAGGTTTTTGGCCAGGCGCCAACCCCATAATGCTTCGGTAGGTTTCAGCGTGTTCAGAATTCCAGGCTCTAGGAAGTAATGTAGATTCACCGGGTTCGTATTCGTATTCAAATTTGCGTTCACCAATTTCATATTTGTCTTTCCCTTTGTTATAGGTGGCTTCGCCATATTTTATCCCAATAGGTTTGGCGGTGAAATATGGGCCAGTTAAAAGTGGGCGACTACCATACTGCTCGCGCTTCAGATAACGAACAAAGCTCATCACATCTTTTGGTGAGTTTTCATCGATGAGCGTGTTGTAGTTTGAGCGAATGACCACCAACGCATAGGATCCGTAACCAATAAGGATAAAAGCAGTGGCAAGCAAAAACGTATTCCAAACCGGCTTGTTTTTTTTCTGTGTATAGTAGATACCATAGATTAAGGTACATACCAGTAAAAGTGTAAAAACTAGTGCACCTGAGCCGAAGAAAAGCCCTAAGGTGTTCACGAAAAACAATTCAAAATGACCCGCCAGCGTAGGAAGTCCCGGAACAATAAAGTCGTTGATAAATAGTACGATTCCACTACTTAGTGCCAGGGTGGCAATCACCCCCCAGGTTGTGGTTTTAAATTTCTTGAAATAATAAATCAAGCCAAGAGCTGGGAGAGTGACAAGGTTGAGCATGTGTACTCCGATGGATAAGCCAATCATATAAGCCACGAGCAATAGCCAGCGGTTTGCCTTGCTTTCATCTTCGATCACATCCCATTTCAACACGCCCCACACCACAAAGGCGGTAAAGAAAGAGGACATCCCATAAACTTCCGCCTCAACAGCAGAAAACCAAAAGGAATCGGAGAACGTGTAGGTAAGTGCACCGATTAATCCAGCGCACATGAGCAATAGGTTTTGGTTAGGCGTTATATCTGCGTCTTTTTTAATTCCCATCAATTTGCGTGAGAAAAGCGTGATCGACCAAAACAAAAATAAAATGGTGAAGGCACTAGCCAGTACACTCATAAAATTAATCCAGTATGCCACCTTGGTTACATCGCCAAGGGCAAGAAATGAAAAAGCCCTCCCCATTAATAAAAAGAGCGGAGCCCCAGGAGGGTGGGGTACTTGCAGTTTATAGGATACGGCAATAAACTCACCGCAATCCCAGTAGCTTGCGGTTTCTTCCATAGTGAGGAAATAGACGAGCAAAGCGATGGCGAAAACTGCCCAGCCGAAGAGGTTATTAGCTTTTTGGAAATTCATGAGAATAATTAAGTAATAAAGGGGCGAAAATAAGAAAATTAAATGTGTTCAAGCGCGGGAGAGTTAACGGCTTACCGTATTTTCGGGTTATGTACACCATACCTTTTTTTTCGATGGCACGGCAGCACCAAAAAATCAACCGGGAATTAGGGGAAGCTTTTGCTAAAATTGTAAAAAACGGATGGTTTATTTTGGGCGAACAAGGCGTCCTCTTTGAAAAGGAGTTTGCCCAATATCAAAAGACAAAATATTGTATTGCGGTTGGCAATGGTCATGACGCGCTATTTATTTCGCTAAAAGCATTGGGCATTGGATTAGGGGATGAAGTTATCGTGCCCTCGCACACTTGCCAGGCCACATGGTTAGCTGTAATAAATACGGGGGCGAAACTTGTACCCGTTGAAGTGGAGTCCTCCACCTTCAACATCGACCCAGGTCGAATTGAAAATTCAATTACAAAAAAAACGAAAGCCATTGTGCCGGTTCATCTTTATGGACATCCCTGTACGATGGATAAAATCATGACCCTGGCAAAGCGATTTAATTTATATGTAGTAGAAGACAATGCACAAGCACAAGGGGCTTTTTACAAGAGCAGAATGACGGGAAGTTGGGGCCATTGTAATGCCACGAGTTTTTACCCCACTAAAATTTTAGGTGCACTGGGCGATGGGGGAGCGATAATGACCAGCGACAGGAAAATAGCCGAATTCGCTATGGCTTTTAGGAATTATGGCTCTGAAAAGAAGGATGTTCACGCTTTATTAGGAATTAATTCCCGCCTGGATGAGGTGCAGGCATCGGTTTTGAGAATTAAGCTGAAACGGCTTTCCATTTGGAATGAAAATAGGAGGAAGAATGCCAATTTGTATTTTGAACATCTTAAAAATGTTGGGGATATTCAAGTTCCACCTTCCGGAAATATGAATGAAAAGCCGGTGTTTCACCAATTTGTCATTCAAACCAAAAGTCGGGATAAGTTAAAAAAACAGTTGGAAAGAAAAGGGATTGAAACAGCCATTCACTATCCTACGCCAGTTCATTTACAAAAAGCCTATCAATATCTCGGCTACAAAAAAGGAAGTTTGCCCATTGCGGAAAAGCTGAGCCAAAATGTATTGAGTTTGCCAATTTGGCTGGGATTAGAGGCAAAGGAGATTGAGAAAGTATGCAAGGAAATTAGAAAATTTTATTCTGGCAAGGCGGGAATTTATAGCTGACATTGTAGATGTTTATCACTTCTTTTTCGTTCGCCATTTTGAATTTCGATTGAACGATTGTTTAAGTAAATTTGCTTTTCCTTAAATTTTAACATTATGCATTTGAATTATAAAATACTATTGCACAAAGCAGAAGAAGGTGGATTTACCGTTACCGTTCCCGCATTGCCGGGCTGTATTACTGAAGGAGATTCACTTGATGATGCGCTAGCCATGGCCAAGGAAGCCATAGAACTTTATGTGGAAGAATTGAAAAGCAGAGGAGAGGATATCCCTGACGACTCAGAAACTTTGGAGTATTCAATGCATTTGGCAACGTCATGAACCTATCCTCAAAGGCACTTATTCAGATTTTGGAGAAAAATAGCTTCGAATATAAACGACAAAAAGGCTCACATCAAATCTACTACAACCCTTCTTCCAGAATTACCGTATCTGTTCCTTTTCACAACAAAGACTTAAAGAAAGGAACATTTTTTGGAATATTGAAGCAAGCCAATATTGATAAGAACTCCATAAATTAAGTTTTCAGTTTTTTTGACTTTCTTTAACCTCCTGCTTAATCTATTGCTCTTACTTGTAAACGATCATATAAAAGACCAACCAAAGCAAGAAAACTAAAATGTAAGAAAAAGACACGATCCACCACGTGGCATGGTTTTGCTTGTGGACGCGGAAGGCATAAAAATTTACCCCACGCACAATCACTAAAATATAAAAGACCTCGAAAATGCTGATAGCCCGAAGGGGGTAGGCAAACCGTTTGTTAATAGCGGAATAGTCAAAGAAATTCATTAACGAAAAGGGATAGAAGGCCTGCACTTCGCGCAACGAAGGATCGGTTTTAATAAAAAGAAACCATCCGATTTTTAGCAGTTCGGGCAAAATGAAAACGAACTCCGCGGCCATCACCACGCTCCAACATTGAGAGAACGTGATCCGATAGCCGAAAAGAAAACAACCTACCCATAGAACAAAACAAATCACGGAGAATTTCCATAGGTAAATAAAAGGGATGGAAAAGAACTGAAGAGCACTGATTAGCCGCAGAATCATTCCCTCGGGGCGATCTTGCAGAAACTCAAAGGCGGCAGTTTCGTTTTCTATAAAAGACTTTTTTAAATAGAGTAATAAAACAGAAACAAGACAAAGGATGACAAAAGTTAATTTTTTATCAGCAGAAAATAGTGAAGTTTGCGGTTGATCAGAAGCCATGGGTTCAAAGCTAAATTTATTTTTGGAATATGTGAGTAGCAAGTTTAAGGTTACCGGTTATAAGTCGCAGGTTGTGGGCTGGAATCAACTTGAAACTTGGATCTTGAGACCTGGACCTTTGGCTCTTTTGTTTTTTTTGACGTTGCCTTGCTTTAGCCAATCCAAAATAAAAAAGGATACCACTGTAATCCTTATTTCTGATTTCACGGTTCAGTCTCAAACCACGGACGCGATGAACAATCTTTACAATTTTCAGTTCGACAGTGCCGAGTTGTTTTTTCGCGATTTCAAGAAGGAATACCGATGGCATCCGCTACCGTATTTTCTGGCGGGCCTAGCCGAGTGGTGGAAGATCATGCCCAACTCAAGGATAAAAATTTACGATGAAAAATTTCTGACCTACATGGACAGTTCAATTTTGATTGCAGAGAATTTGTACAAGCATTACCCTGAATATAAAATTGAAGCTGCGTTCTTTCTAGCTGCGGCCCACGGTTTTAAAGGCGAACTGTATGCTGATTTGGAACGTAAAGATTGGCTAAAAGCAGCTAGCGAAGGCAAATCCGCCTTGAAATATCTTGAAGTTTGCCGAGGGAAGAATAACCTCAGCCCCGAACTTCTCTTTGGCGATGGCTTGTATAATTATTTTAGGGAGTGGGTTCCTGAAAATTACAAATCATTGAAACCGATTTTTTGGCTCTTCCATCACGGGGACAAGGCGTTGGGGCTAAAGCAACTTAAGGAAGTCTCCTACAATGCATTTTATACCCGCACCGAGGCCATGGTGTGGCTCATGCGCATTTTGGCAGGTTATGAAAATGACTTGCAGCGCGCTTTTCAACTTTCTGAATATTTGCATCAAACCTATCCGAACAATCCTTACTTTCACCGGTATTATGCGCGCATGCTATATTCCTTAAATATCCATCCAAAAATGGAACAACAATGTGTTCAAATTTTACAACGCATCGATAGTGGCCGATTTGGCTATGAGGCGGTGAGCGGCCGATATGCTGCTTTCTTCTTAGGGCAATTGAGTGAATCACAACGCAAACTGGAGGAGGCAAAAAAATATTATTTATTGGGGGTAAAATATTCGGAAGAGGTGGGTGCTACCGACTCAGGCTACTATCTTTATTCGCTTATTTCGCTGGGCGAAATTTACAGCCAACAGAAAGATAAGAAAACGGCAAAAAAATATTTCAACCTAGTGAAGAAGACGGCAGGACGAAAGGATGAAGCTTACAAAGACGCCAAGCGGAGGCTAAAGAAGTTGGAGAAGGCGAGTAAGGATTAATTTTGATAAGTGAGGTCACGCAAACTAATATTTTGAAGTCAACGCGAGTTCCAGCAGGAGCGTGTGAAGTGGTCCTCCAATCAAGAGATTGTTTTCGCTGCCAAAATCCATCGCAAAGTGTTCGCAATGAAGTTCATAATTTTGGGTTAGTCCAGTTGATAATTTAGTCATCAATAAAGTAAACAGATTTTCAAATTGGAGCTTCGAGATCTTTTTGTAACACCTGTAGTGATCATGTTCGTATTGATGCTGGCCATTATTATTCGTCCGTATGCCACGGATGAAAATACGAGAAGGTATTTTTTCCCGGTTTTAGCTTTAAAAATTCTGGGTGCGATTGCTTTGGGTATGATCTACCAGTTTTACTACCATGGAGGAGATACTTACAACTTCCATACTCATGGTAGTCGTATTATTTGGCGGGCACTTATGGAAGACCCTGAACTTGGATTGAAGATGCTTTTCTCAAATGGCGATTGGGTACAAGGCGCTTATCAGTACATTAACCGGATTCCTTTTTATAAGGACCCTGCTTCTTTTGAAGTAATCCGCATAGCTTCTCTTATTGATCTATTAACTTTCTCAAGTTACTCGGCCACTGCTGTTATTTTTTCTCTCTTAAGTTTTTTTGGAAGTTGGGCAATGTTCCTGACCTTTTATAAAAAGTATCCAACCTTGCACAAACCTTTAGCGCTCTCGATTCTATTTATTCCTTCCGTAGTCTTTTGGGGGTCCGGACTTCTTAAAGATACCCTTGTATTGGCCGCCATCGGTTTTTCGGTTTATTATATCGACAAGATTTTTATTCAAAAACGAATGAGGATTTCGGCTTTGGTATTCTTGCTGATTTCGATGTACGTCATTTTTGCGATAAAGAAATTTGTTCTTCAAGCCTTTATTCCTTCTGCAGTGCTTTGGATTTATTTTAAAAACCTCACAAACTTAAAATCACCCATCTTAAAAATCTTGTCAGCACCCTTGATCATTGTTATTTTTCTTTTTACCGCGTACTATTCAGTTATTAAAGTAGGCGAAGGAGATGCTAAATATTCGTTGGATAAACTGGCCAAAACGGTTCAGGTTACGGCCTATGATATCCGTTATCAAACAGGGGCAGATGCGGGCTCAGGTTATTCACTAGGAGAGTTAGATGGCTCAATGTCCTCGTTGTTGCGCCTTGCCCCGCAAGCCATTAACGTTTCTCTTTTTCGTCCCTATTTGTGGGAAGTAAAAAATCCGTTAATGCTGCTTTCAGCGTTAGAGGCATTAACCTTTTTTTTGATCACTCTTTATATTTTAATTTTTAAATGGACAGGGGCAATGAAATCTTTTACGGATCCTAATGTGATTTTTTGTTTTGTCTTTTCGATCGCCTTTGCGTTTGCGGTGGGTGTATCGTCATACAATTTTGGCACGCTTGCGCGATATAAAATCCCGTTGTTGCCTTTTTTTGCCACCGGCCTTGTTCTTATTCTAAACTATGAGAATAAGGAAATGAAATTAGAGGAGTTGGAAGAGACAGAATAGTTGTCAGCGATTGTTTTTCGACCTGCTTCGCCAATAGATTTTCGCAACTCGGTGTTTTCAATTAAAGTACCAAGTGCATTTTCCCAATCTTCCAAGGTGCGACACAGGAGGCCATTTTCACCGTGCTTTATAATTTGAGTGTTTACCCCGACCGGCGAAGCAACCGTTGGAATTTGAAGGGCCATGTATTGCAAAGCCTTGAAGCCACATTTTCCTTTCGCCCATTCATCATCCGGCAAAGGCATTATCCCAATGTCAAATTGCAATAGATGAACGATCTCCGTTTCAAGCGACCATCTTTTGAATTGGAGACTTTTTAGCTGCAATGCGGGCGGGCGATCTGCAATGATCCAATATTCCAGCTGAGGATATTTGTTCTCAAGTGATTGAAGAACTGGCCCCAGGCTGTCTAAATATTTTACGGTTGAATGTGAGCCTGTCCAACCGACAATTATTTTTTCAGTAACTGTTTTTTGGAATTTGTCGGGATTGTGGAGGTTTTCGGTATCAATAGTCGTTGGGTTTAAAAAAACTTTCCTATTGTGTTGCTGAGAAAATTGAAGAAGGTATTCGTTGCCACAGCTTATTTTGTAAGACCACTTACAAACACCCGCCACTTTTCTTCGCCACTTTATTGCTTTCAGAATTAACGATTCATTTTTTCTATCTGTAAACCAAATGGCGTCATCAAAATCGTAGATAATCCGTTTCTTAAAGACTCTGGAAACTAGCCATTCAATTATAGGTGGCCCAACAGGAGATGCTTCCCGATGAATAAAAATAAAGTCATAATCTTTTACTTTAAAGAGAATGCCAATCCTCCTTAGAAACCCTGACAGGAGTATCCTTATTTTGCGAAAGAGGTTTCCAGGCAGGAAAAATATTTTCCAATCTTGAGAATTCAGAAAGGATTGAACCTCGTAATGGTGTCCCTTGTTATTCAGCACTTTGAAGTATTGTTCGAAGCGGAAACGCTGGGAAGGGGCTACGCCAAGCGGGTACGGTATTAGAAAAAGTATTTTCATGTAACTTGCGCCAAAATTGCGAAATTGGATGGAGGAATCAACTGAATACATTATAGCGTCTTCTGGCCATCGGTTGTTTAACTGGAAGGAATTATGGCAATTCAGGGAGTTGTTCTATTTTTTTACCTGGCGAGATGTTAAAATAAAATACAAACAGACGGTATTAGGCTTTTTATGGGCCGTTCTTCAGCCATTGCTCATGATGACCATTTTCACACTGTTTTTTGGACGGGCACTGAATATTCCATCGCAAAGCATACCCTACCCGGTCTACGTTTTTTCGGGGCTAATAATTTGGAATATTTTTTCAACAGGATTAACCAGCGCATCTAATAGCATGGTAAACAATGCCACGATCATTAAAAAAATTTATTTCCCGCGCCTTATCATACCCGTTTCTTCCATTTTGGTGGCCTTGTTCGATTTTCTTATGGCCTTTTTTCTTTTTGGGATCATCCTGATTTTTTATAAGCAGCCTGTATCGTGGATGGCTTTGTTTTTATGGCCGCTGGCACTTTTAATCAGTGTTGTTGCCACCTTGGGTCTCGGCTGCTGGCTTGCTGCACTAAATGTAAAGTACCGAGACTTCCGTTATGTAATCCCGTTTTTAGTGCAAGTGCTTTTTTTTATCACCCCCGTAATTTATCCAATCTCACTACTAAAATATCCGTTGCTGCAATATATATTGGCGTGTTCACCCATGTATGCCGCAGTCGAGTTATTCCGGCTGCCGATAACGGGTGTCCCGCCAAATTTTGTTTTTCTAAGTGTGAGTTTGCTTTCGGGATTCCTATTATTACTAATCGGTATTCTTTATTTTAAAAGAACTGAAGATTTCTTTGCTGACTTTGCTTAACTGAAATGAAGCCAATCTTAGAAATACAAGGCGTAGGCAAGAAATACCGAATCCATCATCAACATGGAGGTTATGTGAGCTTGCGTGAGCGGATGGCAAACGTATTGAAGTTTGAGAAAAATCAAACTGAAGATTTTTGGGCATTAAAAGACGTTTCTTTTGAAGTGCAACCTGGTGAATCCATTGGCATTATCGGAAGGAATGGAGCGGGCAAATCCACTTTATTAAAAATACTTTCGAAGATAACCCCACCGACTACCGGACGGATTGTTTCCCGTGGGCGAATCGCAAGTCTGTTAGAGGTAGGTACAGGATTTCATCCGGAACTTACCGGAAGGGAGAACATTTTTTTTAATGGCTCGCTTCTCGGCATGAAGCGAAAAGAAATTGAAACTAAGTTTGACGAAATAGTAGACTTTAGTGGAGTGGAGAAATTTTTGGATACCCCACTAAAACATTATAGTAGTGGGATGCAGTTGAGGCTTGCCTTTGCGGTGGCTGCGTTTCTGGAGCCTGAGATTTTGATTATTGACGAGGTGTTAGCAGTGGGCGATGCGGAGTTTCAAAAAAAGTGTATGAAAAAAATGGGAGATGTGACTGTACAGGGGAGCACCCTTATTTTTGTAAGTCATAACTTACCATCGCTAAAGTCAATTTGTCATACTGGAATTTTGCTACGTGAAGGCAAACTAGTTTTGTCCGGAAGTATTGATGAGGTCATAAATGAATACACTTCTTATCATATTGAGGAAGGCACAATTGCATCGGTTATACATTATTTTCAGCCACATATTCAGTTAGAAAATATTTTGATAAATGGGTCTGATAAAAACACTATTACTGTTGAAGGAAATATATTATCAATCTCATTTGAAATCACATTTCTCAAACGAATAGCTTTTGAATTAGATGTGCATCTAAAAAAGGAGGAATTGCCCGTGGCTAGTTATGCTAACTTTGTTCAAAATAAGGTCACAACTTTTGAGGCAGGGAAGTATCTTTTGAATTATGCCATCGATCTCCCTCCTTTGCGTTCTGGAAAGTATAAACTCGATTTATACTTTACTGAACCCTTTGTTTCTTGGTTTGCTGTTACGGAAAACATCATCGATGTTGAAATTGTTAACACTATGCATCACGCTTTTCTTACTAGTTCTTCTTTAAAATGGGGCAGCACATTGCTTGATGGTGAGGTTAAGATTGGAAGGATAAGTTGATTGAGGACATTTCTATGAATTCTGAAGTCACTTATTTACATATTGCCATTGCTTTCGATCAAAATTATCTACAACCCTTTTATGCCCTGCTGACATCATTGATACTAAATAGGGAGAATTCAGCTTATCACATTCATTTAATTGCTTCAGGTATTGAGGAAAAGGAGAGAGAAGGGATACGAAGTTACATTGAACAAAATCGAGATGCCGTTTCATTTTACACTATTGATGAGTCTGTTGTTCGGGAATTTGTCCTTCTCAACAATTGGACTTCCGCAGTATATTACCGGTTATTTTTCCCTCTCCTTGTGCCGGAAACTATTGATCGGCTGTTGTACCTGGATACCGATATCATTGTTTTAAAAGACTTGACATCGCTCTTTAATTCTGATCTTGAGAATTTTCCGCTCGGTGCTGTGTATGATAATTACGTAAAGATTCAGCCGCGATTGAATATTACTGAAGAAGGAGAATATTTTAATTCTGGGGTCTTGCTCATTGACTTAAAAAAATGGCGAGAACAAAAAATAACTGAGAAGGCATTTGACTACTTAAGGCAATATCCTCAAAATATTTTATTTGTTGATCAGTGCGCATTGAATGCTGTTCTTTTCAAAAACTGGAAACAAATGTCTTTAAAATATAATGTGCTTTATTCATACGTTCCGGAAAATAGATCTAAAGCAGAACTTAAAGAATTCTTAGCCGATAAGGCAATTGTCCACTACACTTTGCAACGGCCATGGAATATGCTATGCAAAAATCGTTTGGGCTACTTGTATCACTTTTATCTGAGGGAATCTTCACTTTACAAGGGATTTGACTCTTACACGGATTTCAGTATGGACAAAATACTTCCTTTCCTGAAATTAAAATTCATCGATGCCTATTTAGGTTGGCCCCTTCTGGTGAAGTTTGTGCGAAGGATTAAGAGGATCACAGCAATTTTTTTACCATAATATGGTTCTTGTAGTTCAATCTTTTGGAAAAGAAAGTGAATATAGGAGGGCTATATTGACTGTGTTAAGTTATTATGCTTATTGCTCGCCTGAAGAAGCTCATCAGACCTTTCTATTTACAGATAATCCGGCTTATTTTAAAGCTTTTTTAAAAGGATTCCCTATTCGTTTTTTTTTACTTACTCCCAATAAAATAAGAAATATGCGAGGGGATATTGATTTTCTTCACCGCATGAAAATTGCGCTAATCGAAGAATCTTTTCAATGTAGCACCGAAACTTTGCTGTATTCCGATTCCGATGCATTTTTCGTTCGTGACCCCTCTTCATTGGAAAAGAAAACGTCTTCGCAACTGATGTTTATGCATTTGTGTGAATATCGCTTTGATAAATTGCAGGAATTGAAGCTGCCAGCAGGTGCTCCGTTTCATGCTTTCGTAACCTGTATCACTGAAAATAAATTTTTAATGCCCAATGGGTCGGTGTTGAAAGTCAGTAAAGATCAATATTCATGGAATGCCGGGGTGATGGTATTGGATCCTTCTGTGATGAAACTTCTGCCCGATGTTTTCTTGTTGACCGATTACTTTTTTAAGGCAACGCGCAATCATGCCAGTGAGCAATATGCGTTTTCTGTAGTTCTGCAAAACAATATGGAGATTCAATCTTGCGAAGATTATATTTATCATTATTGGTATCGCACAAAGAAGGAAATCATGGATCTTTTTCTGAAAAAGAGATTAACTGTAAAATGGGGCCAGCTATCATTAGCCCAGAAAAAAAGCCAAATTTTGGCATGGACAAAAATTCTTCCTGCTCACTTTGATCGTCATGTGTTGATGCTTCGAGATAATGCAATACAGGCATTTCATAATAATGAATTTGAAAGGGGCTTTGGGTTTGCAAGGAAGGCAATCATAAAAGATCCTTTAAATTTTACTTTCATTATGGATGTATTGTATCATACCAAACGATGGATCATGAAATCCGATAACCAAAAAGCATTTTGAGTAAAGATGAGCGTGTCTATTAAAGTTGGATTTTGCGTAGCCTACGATTGGAATCTTCTTCGGCATTCGCTGCCATTGATTTATAGCCACTCAAATAGTATTTGTCTTTCTCTTGATCGAAACCGTATTTCCTGGAGTGGTGAAAAATTTGATTTCGATGAAAAAGCATTTAACTCATTCATAAACGAGATTGATTCTGAACAAAAAATAAGAGTTTTGGAAAGTGACTTTTTTTTGGCTGGAAAATCAGCGGCAGAAAACGAAGTTGTGCAACGCAATGCGATGGCAATATTTTTAGGGGCGGGAGGATGGCATATCCAACTTGATGCCGATGAATATTTTGTTGACTTTCCTTCATTTACGAAATTTCTTAGTAGCCTGCCAAAACGAAAATATTCCTACAATATTTGTTGCCTGCTGATCACCCTGTTCAAACAAACGACAAAGGGATTTTTGGTTGTGGATCCATTGAATGTTGGTAATTCGGAGTACATCCAAATTGCTTCTCTTACTCCAAGTTATTTGCATGGCAGAAGAAATGGCCATTTTAATCAATATGTAAACTTCTCAATTGTTCATCAATCGTGGGCAAGGTCAGACGAGGAGATTTTGCAAAAACTGAAGAACTGGGGGCACATTAATGATTTTAATACCAATGTTTATTTCACCTTTTGGAAAACAATAAAACAAGAAAACTACCTAGCGATAAAAAACTTTCATCCTATCGAACCTAAACGATGGCCATCGTTGCGTTTTGTTGAGGCTTTCTCTATTAAGGATTTCATGTTTGAGTTGGAACAACTCCAACTTCCTAGGCTTTCGAAGGTTCAGAGCATTGTAAAAAACTCAAGATTGATTTCTAAAATCAAACAGCTTCTAAAAGGACAGCGTCTGCTAAGCAAACTTTTTTCGCATCACCAGAAATCTTCGCTCAATTAAATAATAACTTCCTATCGCCAGAAACATGGAAAAGATAAGCGCCAAGATTGAATAGGCCAGTGAATAAAGGAAACCTTGTTCTCGTTGAATATTAAGGAATTTGAAAATGATGATGCTTGCTTGTATTCCGATGGGATGTACCATATACAATCCAAAGGTGAATTTGCCCATCGCTGAAAGTCGTGGAGCGTTAGAGAATTTATAGAATGAATTTTTTGCATAACTCTGCTCCAAAATGATGAACGCAAAGAAGAGCGCATTGATTACTCGGGATGAGGTGTGCATAAAATAATCGGAAAACAAGATATCGGAGTACATCAACCATAATATTCCGAGCAGGTAAATGAAAATGAGGAAACTTTTTTTCACATTTTTCAAACCCTTTGTAAAGTCTGAATTATAGTAACAAAGACATGCGAAGAAGGCGCCAATTCCCAAATCAGAAATAACGGACAGCGTGTGGTAGTATAAGTACGCGCTATCATCCGTTACCATTCGAAAGATCCAACTTGCAATAATTACCACCAGACACCCTACCCAAAACCTCTGTGGAGGGAAGAAAAAAAATAAAAGCGGCCAGATAAGATAGAACTGTTCTTCAATTGATATCGACCAATTGATATTGATCATTAATGGAGCGACTTCAACGAGGCCGTCATGTTGCACATGAATGCTGTCAAAATTGGAAAAGAAAAAGATGTGATAAACTAGACTATAAGGATTGAGATCGTTAAAGCCTAACCTCGTTTTTATAAGCGGATATATTAAAAAAGTAAATGCTAGCACGGTGTAATACAATGGCCATATTCTGAAGGATCGCCTCAAGTAGAAGTTTTTCAAATTAAAAGCCAGTCGATGGTCTTTTTCCTCGATCATTAAATAAGTGATCAGGAAACCGCTCAGCACAAAGAAACTTGAAACGCCTAGAAAACCCTTCGAAAAAGTTATAATCAATCGATTGATGAAATTATTGGAGGATAATTGTGTAAGTGTTTCCCCTAATTTGGAGTGGCTTGCAAAAACGATCATCGCCAGAACGAATCTGAGCCCATCAAGATTTTCGAAATACTTTTTCGTGGTCATATATTTTATAAAATAAATTACGGTTCAATCCAATAGAATGGCTTATTTTAGCAGAAAAGATACAACAAATTAATGCTGAGCTTTTTGCAAATCTGTGGATGTTTCGGTAATCATTATTAACTACAACACCTTTGCCTTTACCTGTGCCTGTATTGAGAGCATTGTCAAAAGGACATTCGGATTAGCTTATGAAATTATTCTCGTTGACAACAATTCATCAGAGAGAAATCCTAATCGATTTTTAGAGTTGTTTCCACAGCTAATCTTGATTAAAAGCCCAACTAATGTTGGATTTGCTAAAGGTTGTAATTTAGGAATTGAATCAGCGAAAGGAAGCCATATATTGTTGTTGAATAGCGATACGATATTAAAAAATAATGCGATAGCCATGACAAAAGGATTTCTTGATGAACATCCTAAGGTTGCTGTCGTCAGTTCTGCTTTATTTTTTCCGGACGGCCAAGTTCAAAATAACTGTCAACGGTTCCCCTCAATAAAGTATTCTTTATTTGAATTTTGGCGTCTCCAAAAAATCTTTCCAAAAAAAATAGTTGGCAAAATTTTGTTTGGTCCTTTTTTCAACTACCAAGAAATTGCCTATCCAGATTGGGTTTGGGGTACCTTTTTTATGTTCAGGAAGCAAATACTTAAAGAATTGCCAGAAAAGAAATTAGCGGATAATTTTTTTATGTACGTGGAAGATATGCAATGGTGTATGGAATTTAGGCAATTAGGGTACTCAATAGCGTTTTTACCTGATGCAAAAACGATCCATTACATGGGGCAAAGTGCGGGGGCAAAATCACTGTTGATGAAAAAGAATTTCGATTTTTTTATGCGCCAATACTATCACCCTTGGAATGCAACACTAATTCAATGGTTTAACAAGATTTTACTTTTTACTAATGGTTAACCGCGATTTAACAATCAGTGTTATTGTACCCACGTTCAATGGTGCTCGTAAAATTATAGAACTATTGAAATCCTTGAAAATGCAAACGAAACTCCCTAATGAACTAATAGTTGTGATCGATGGATCTACGGATAACACGTTTGAGGATGTAAAAATCTTTGAGAAAGATTTCCCAAAGCTGATAATCATCGAACAGAAGAATAACGGTCGTTCATCTGCAAAGAATAATGGTGCTAAGGTCGCGAATGGCGATTTGCTCGTTTTTTATGATGATGACATGGCACCCTCAAGTAATTCGCTTCAAGCACATGTGAATTTCCATCAAACTTCCCTCCAACCTTCCCTTCTATGTGGCAACCCTGTTGATCTGGAGGGAGATCAGAATACCGACATTCAAAATTATAAAGCCTATATTTCATCCCGATGGATGCTGGGCTATCGCGATAAAATTAACAAGTTGGAATTATCAAATTTTTTTTTTACTGCAGCAAATTGTTCAGTTCCAAAATTAATCTTCCATTCATTGCGCGGCTTCGATGAGCGGCTTTCGGATATGGAAGATTATGACTTTGCCTTTCGAGCGTTTAAAAATGGAATTGAGGTTTATTTTGATAAATCGAACGTAGCAGTACATCGTGACTTAATCACGGCATCAAGTTATGTGAAGCGTGTTGGCGAATATCAATCATCAAAACTTAAGTGGATAGAATTGCATCATACAGAAGGTGTAGTTGCAAATAAAAAGAATCATTGGAAGAAAGTCTTCTATTCTCCATTTGCCTTTTCATTTTGGATTAAAGCAATTGATAAAAATTGTTTTATTTTTTTCCCAAAAAGGATTCGATACTGGCTTTATGATATTATCATTCAAGCGAATGGAATAGAATTCCGAACATGATGAACATTGTGAAGAAGATAATTTACATAGTTTCGGATATCAATAAGGCAATTTCATTCGAATGGATAGCTTCAGCACTTTCGCTAAAGTTTGATTTATCCTTTATTTTGATCGGTCAACCCAAAAGCGAACTCTCCCGGTTCTTAATAAAGAAAAAAATTGAAGTTTATGAAATAGATAATATTCTAGCATTTCGATGGTTAGGTCAATGGTTAAAAATTTTTTTCATTTTAAAAAAAGAAAAGCCCGCAATAATACACACCCATTTGTGGAGGGCCAATTTGCTTGGCTTATCCACCGCCTGGTTATTGCGGATAAAGAGACGAATTTATACCCGCCATCATGCCATGGTACACTATGATGAATTCCCATCTGGAAGGAAATGGGATATTTTATGCAACGCCTTGGCAACGGATATAATTGCTATATCTAAAAACGTTGAAGAAATCCTTATTACTAAAGATAAAGCAAAAAGAGAAAAGATAAGACTTATCCATCACGGCTTTGATGTGCGCTATTTTCAGGAAGTAAGTGAGGCAAGGATACAAGCGTTAAAGACTAACTATAAACTATCTGCCGAAGACTTTCCAGTTATTGGGTTGATTTCACGATACGTTGAATGGAAAGGTATTCAATATATCATTCCCGCATTTGTCAGGATAAGAAAAAAATATCCGAAAGCAAAACTAATACTGGCCAATGCCAATGGGAATTATGCAAGGTCGATTAAAGAGCTTTTATCCGATTTGCCATCGTCATCCTATTTGGAAATAAAATTTGAAGAGGATGTATCTACTCTTTACCATCTCTTTCAAATTTTTGTGCACGTACCAACCGATCCTTATGTTGAGGCATTTGGTCAAACCTATATCGAACCACTCCTTGCAGGTGTTCCTGCTGTATTTACCCTATCTGGAGTAGCCAAGGAATTTGTTACCCATCGAGAGAATTCCTTGGTGGTTGATTTTAAAAATTCTGAGCAGATTGAAAAAGCTATTATTGAATTGATGGAGAATGAAAAATTGAAGAAAGATTTGATAAGAAAGGGAAAAACAGTGGCGGATAATTTTTCACTTGAACACTTTATCCTTGAACTTGAGAAGCTATATTCTGAAACCTGATGACTCCATTAGTGTCGGTTATTATTCCCATTTATAATGGCGAGAAATTTATAGAGGAAACAATCCAATCTGTTTTAAAGCAGACCTATACAAATTTTGAGCTACTTCTTATTGATGATGGTTCTACTGATGGTGTTCGTGTTAGAGCAGAAAAAATAATGTCAATCGATCACCGGGTCAACTATTTTTATCAAAAAAATAGTGGCGTATCAGCAGCTCGAAATTTTGGGCTGGCTGCTTCAAAAGGAACTCTCATTGCCTTTTTAGATGCCGATGATGTTTGGCTGCCCCAAAATCTTTCCAAAAAGATGGCAAAGATTTTGGAGCATAATTTTGGATTGGTTCATTCCGACGGGCAAGTAGTTGATGCTTTCTCCCGTGCTACGGGAGAAAGGATGTCGGGAAGAGAAGGACTTTTGCTGGAGCAGATGCTGGAGTGGAGCGGCACTCAAGTTCCGGGCCCTAGCGGTATTTTGGTAAAGCGAGAAGTGATCGACAAAGTTGGCTCTTTCGATAAGAACCTTTCAACATCGGCAGATTTTGATTTCTTTATTAGAGTAGCATCTCAATACAGTATTGGCCGAGTACCAGAGGTGACCTGGATGTACCGGATGCATGCAAATAATATGCACAAAAATATTGCGCTAATGGAGAAAGATATGCGTTACCTTTACAAGAAACTATCTGCACTCAGATTATTTAAAAGTTACTGGTATGAACGAAAGTGCTATGCGAATATGTACTTAATTTTGGCTGCATCTTGGGCAGGAGACGGAAACAATCAGGCAAGAGCAATGCAACTAGCGGGGAAAGCTATTTTCTCTCATCCGATTGCGATAATAAAAATTATTAGGCGGACTTTTAAAAAATGAGATTAAGACTTTTACCGCGATACCTGCTTACATTTGGTCTCTTTTCAGGTCTTTTCACCTTTTTGCAGGTGGAAGTATTATCCTTTTCTAAAGTTTTCCTTGTCGGTTATCGGTATCCCATTTTTTTGAGAAGAGGCACTACAGACGTCAAGACCTTTCGTGAAATATTTTTATTTGGTGATTATAAGTATGATTTCGAGGCACCAAAAGTAATTGTTGACGGAGGAGCAAATATTGGCCTCGCAAGCGTGTATTTCAACAAGCGCTACAAGGATGCATTGATTTATGCTATTGAACCGGATCAATCTAATTTTTTAACATTATGTTCGAATGTGGCTAGCCTCCCCATGGTGACTTGCATCCATTCAGCGCTTTGGCATCAAGACACTTTCCTTAAGATAATGGATAAAAACGAAAATGCCTGGGCTTTTACCGTTGACGAATGTTCTGAAGATGAACCGGGATCCTTTGTGGCGCTATCCATTACCTCGTTGATGAAGAAATATTCAATCGAAAGGATTGACGTATTGAAACTTGATATCGAGGGCGCTGAACGGGAATTATTTTCTCAAAATGTAGACTCTTGGATCACGCGAACAAAATATATATTTATTGAACTGCATGATTGGCTGAAAAAGGACAGTTCGAAGTCAGTTTTTAAAACGATCTCACAATATAATTTCAGTACATCAGTTGTCAATGGAATGCTTCTTTTAACCAACCTGGAAATAGAATAAGAAGATGTGTGGCATCATGGGGATATGGAGTAAAGAAAGCATTGTTCCGCAAGAAGTGGAAACGGCCCTAGCCACGTTACGACATCGAGGTCCAGATGCAGAGGCCATCTATTTTAATGATGACCATAAAGTGGCTTTGGGTCACACCAGGCTGAGTATTATTGATTTGTCTCAGCAAGCTAATCAGCCCATGAAATCTGCTGATGAACGATATATTATTGTCTTTAATGGAGAGATTTATAATTTCAAAGAAGTACGGAAGCGGATTGAAACAATTCGACCGGGCACAGTATTTTTAACTCATTCAGATACTGAAGTAATTTTGCAAGCCTTTAGAATTTGGGGCATTGAGATGGTTAAACAATTGGAAGGCATGTTTGCCATTGCGATTTTTGATGCGATAGATAAAAAGCTATTTCTTTTCCGCGACCGTTTAGGAAAAAAACCATTGTATTATTTTCTTAATGATTATTATTTTGCTTTTGGCTCAGAAATTAAAGCACTTCTTAGGAATTTAGTAGTACGTGATGCCAAGGAAGTGGACATTCATGCCGTTCATGAGTTTGTTCATTTAGGATATATTCCAGAGCCAAAGACAATTTTTCGTTATATCAGAAAATTTCCTTCTGGCTCGGTAGGCGAAATCGGGACTGATTTTTTGCTTAACCTTAAACATTATTGGCGACCTGAAGACGCCCTGGAAGAAGCGGTTGATGTAAGAAACGCACCCGGTGCTTTCCGTTCTCTGCTGCATCATGCCGTTCAACAAAGGCTTATTAGCGATGTTCCTTTGGGAACTTTCCTGAGCGGGGGAACCGACTCGTCTTTGGTGACCGCCATAGCGGCAGAATATGTTCCCGGTAAACTAAAAACGTTCAGCATTGGCTTTAAAGAAAAGGCATTCGATGAACAACAATTTGCGAAACGGGTTGCTGCCTGTTTAAGGACCGATCATCAAGATTACGTATTGGAGGAAAGCGAGGCAGTAAATATGCTGGAAAAATATATTGAGCATTTTGATGAGCCTTTTGCAGACACATCAGCCATCCCCACTATGCTGGTGTCTAAACTTGCCCGAAAAGAAGTTAAAGTAGCACTGACCGGAGATGGAGGTGACGAACTTTTTCAGGGATATGGAAGCTATTCGTGGGCTCAACGATTAAACAACCCTCTATTAAACATCTTTCGAACGCCACTTTCTTTTGGTTTGCAAAGGTTTGGTGACTCGCGATTGAAGCGAGTAGCCCATCTGCTTCAACACGTTAATGCCAACGAAACCCGAAGCCATATTTTTTCACAGGAGCAATATTTTTTTTCAGTAAGGGAGATTGGAACCAAACTGTTAAGAGACGCACCTGACTATATTCCTTTTAGTTATGATGATCCTGTTTTGGAAACACGCCATCTTAATGAAGCTGAGAAACAGGCATTCTTTGATCTTAAATTTTATCTGAAGGACGACTTGCTGGTGAAGGTAGACCGTGCTTCGATGTATTATTCCCTTGAATGCCGCTGCCCTTTGCTCGATCACTCAGTCGTTGAATTTGCATTGGGCTTACCATATGAAATGAAACAACATGGAAAGGTAGGTAAATGGATGCTCAAGGAACAGCTTAAAGAATACTTACCGGAACAATTAATCAACAGACAGAAATGGGGTTTTAGTATTCCGCTTTCTCAATGGTTAAAAAATGACTTGCACTATTTGATCGATGATTATTTAAATAATGAAATAGTTGATAAAATCGGATTAGTGAAGACAACCTATGTGGAAGAATTGAAATCACGGTTTGCCAAAGGGGAAGATTATCTCTATAACCGAATTTGGATTTTGATTGTCTTGCATAAATGGATGAAGGAACATACCTAATATGCATCAAGTTAAATCACTTTATCTTTCTTATGACGGGCTAACCGATGCGCTGGGGCAATCGCAAGTATTACCTTATTTATGTGGCTTGTCTGCAAAAGGGTATTTGATTACCGTCATTAGTTTTGAAAAACGACACGCTTATCTGATCAATAAGAGATATGCTGAACAACTTTGTGCGGCAAATAATATCCAGTGGAAGCCTCTGCGCTATCATAAATGGCCTCCAATTTTGTCCACACTTTTTGATTTTTATGCGCTTAAAGGTGCCGTAGAGAAATTATTAAGATCAGATAATCATCAAATTATTCATTGCCGTAGTTACTTGACTTCGATTATCGGTCTTTATGCTAAGCAAAAGTGGGGGACAAAGTTTATTTTTGATATGCGGGGCTTTTGGGCGGACGAGCGTGTGGAAGGCGGTCTATGGAATTTAAGCAATGTGATTTACAAAATGATTTATGCGTACTTCAAAAGGAAGGAGATAATTCTTGTGCAAGAAGCAGACTACATTATTTCTTTAACAAATAATGCAAAAGAAGAAATAGAATCCTGGGGAGTTAAAACAGCGCCTATTAAAGTGATTCCTACTTGTGTTGATCTGCAGTATTTCAACCCAATGGCCATTTCTGATGAATTAAAAAGAAAAAAGAGAATGGAACTCAGCGTAGATCCGACAGATTTCTTGTTGGTTTATGCGGGATCATGGGGTACGTGGTATCTCACAAAAGAGATCATCCGATTTTTTGAAATTTTAAAAAAGGAAAATGATCAGTCAAGGTTTTTAATAATTACGCCTGATGAGGTTCCCAATCTTGACACAGGAAGTATCGTCATACTGAAAGCTCAACGAAACGAGATGCCATTGTTGCTGAGCTGCGCGAATGGATTTGTTTTTTTTATCAAGCCCTCCTTCTCTAAAAAGGCTTCGTCAGCGACAAAGTTAGGCGAGGCAATGGCAATGAATGTTCCTGTGGTAACTAATGCAGGTTGGGGAGACATTGAGCAATATGCCAGTGCCAGTGTCAATGTTCTTCAAAATACATCAGATGAACAGATGCAAAACGGAGCGCGCGAGTTACTCAAGAAGAAAATAACCTCGGTCAAATCACAACTAGAAAGTTTATCTTTGTCCAATGGAGTCACATTGTACGATGAGGTTTACCAAAATTTACAACGCTAATAGCCACCAATCGGGTTACAATTACCACCCTTATGGAATTCTTATTGAATATCGAATTTTTTTAAGGAATGCGTAATTCACTTCTTAGGTGTCTCTTTTTTTTGATTGCAGTGCCTTGCCCTTTAGTGTTGGCTCAGGGTCCTTCATCCAGTTTTGCAATTCCGGCTAATGCTTGCTTGGGTCAGAATATTCCGATCAACAATACATCAACTAATGCGGCCAGTTTTATTTGGGATTTCTGCAATCAAGACCTTGCTAGTACTCCTTCTGTTTCTTTATCTACATCCTTGCCAACTTCAGGATCTTTTTTTTATCACTCTGTAAAAATTGTCTATGACTCTGGTACTTGGATTGGTTTATGCACTGACATGAATGGTGTAAAGCTTTACCGGCTTAATTTTGGAACAAGCCTAAGCAACACGCCAACCGTAGTAAACCTGGGCAATCTTTCAGGGTTTTCTTCACCTGCATCTATTGATCTGATCCAGGCAAATGGCATTTGGTATGCTTTTATCTTAAACCTATTTGGAAATAGTATGGTAAGAGTCCGTTTCGATAATGGGTTGAAATCTGCTCCAACGCTATCTGAAAACCTTGGTAATGTTTCGGGGCTTTTGAGCAATCCTTCCGGAATTAAAATGATTTTTTTCAATGGAAACTACTATTCGTATATAACAAATTTAACATCTCAAGTTGTTTCCATTATAAATTTTGGTGGTTCTCCATTAAATTCTCCTGTGAGCGCTATGGTCACAAGCCTAGCACTTGACACCTCCTATGGAATTTCCTTGATAACACAAGGCAGCTCGTTGTATGCTTTGGTGGGTAGTTTCAACTCATCAAAGACTTTTAAATTGAATTTTGGAACCAATCCTTACAGTGACCCAACTGTCACTCAAATTAATGGTGTTCCTCAAGGAGCGGATGTACAACTTGCTTTAGAGGGTAGTGAATATTACGGAGTGGTTCGATCCCAGACTGATGGGGTATACATCATCGATTTGGGTACGGACCTATCAGTTTCTTTTGCATCAGTGAAAAGAATAGGCACCCTCAATGTTTTGTACAATACCTCAAGAAGTATTTCCCTAATTTATGATGCCCCGGGATGGAAGGCTTTTACAATTGATGCTACCACGGGTAATTTGTATAATGTTGGGTTTTTGGCAGACTGTTCGAATATGGTTAGTAGTAATTCATCTACAACTAAAACCCCCCAAAATGTTTTTTATAGTGCTCCAGGACAATATGCTATTGAACTCACAGCTATTAATGCCTTTGGTAACCGTAGTCTAAGTTCCCAAAACATAACAATTTCTAATAATTTAGCACCTGACATAACTTTCTCTTCTCAAAAAGTTTGTGCTGGCAAAAATACTGACTTCACCTCTCAAAACACCTCTGGCAACGTCACCTCGTATTCCTGGGACTTCGGTGACGGAACTGGAACATCCTCCAGTCCTAACCCAGCCTATACCTACATGAGCGCCTCTACATATCCCGTATCCCTCAACGTCACCGCCTCCAACGGATGCGCTAATTATGTTCAAAACACGTTACAAATCTTCAACCCACCTCAAGCCAATTTTACTTTACCTGTAACTTCGCCCATCTGCTCCAACCAAACCTACACCTTCACCAACACCTCTACTTTTGATGCTGGCTCCAACCCAACCTGGCAATGGAAAGTGAATGGAACTAAGGTGTCGACCACTCAGAATCTGAATTATTTGATTACGTCTACCAATGCTCAAACCATAACCTTGACTGATTCTATTCCTGGCTGTTCAACCCAGTCCAGCCAAACGATCAACACCATCCAGCCTGGGCCGTTGGTTAGTTTTACTGCTCCTGCAACAGGATGCGTGAATAAACTTGAGTCCTTTGTCAACACAACATCAGGGTCGGTGACCAACTATTCGTGGACTTTTGGCGATGGCAATACTTCGGCACAAACCAATGCCTCTAACACCTATGCCACAACAGGTATATTTCCAGTGACCTTGGTAGCATCTACAGCTGTGGGCTGCCAAAATTCTTTTTCCCAAAATATTTCTATTTACTCTAACCCGCAGCCAGCCTTTGCAATTGAACTGCCTCCCTTTTCTTGTGCCAATTCACCGGCACAGTTTGATAACAACACCCCTGCGCTTGCGGATAGTAACATTTCAAGTTGGGCATGGACTTTTGGTGATGCCGCCAACGGAACTTCCAGCCAAAAAAGTCCTGCTTACACCTATTCCAGCGCGGCCAGCTATAACGTCTCTTTGCAGGCCACAACGAATTTTGGGTGCACCAATACGGTTCAGCAAAGTGTCACAATTTTACCTTCTCCCACAGCAGGCTTCAGAAACAATCCGGCTTGTGTAAATCAGAATACTCAGTTTGCCGATGCTTCTACTGGGAGCATTGTTAACTATCAATGGACGGTACAGGGTACGTTGCTGACGGGAAATACTCCGCCTCCCTACATTTTTAAATTGGCTGGTGCTTATCCGGTAACCTTAACTACTTACGGAAGCAATGGGTGCAATAACCAATTGACCAAAACGATTTCAGTGCCGATCCCTCCTGTTGTAGATTTTGCCGTGCAAAATCCGTGCGCAGGGCAATCAACAATTTTTCAAGAGCTCAACCCGGGCGGCTCTGACCCAACCATCGCTTGGAATTGGAACTTTGGCTCTGGCCAGGCTAGCGGCACTGGATCCCCTGTGAATTATGATTTCCCAGCGGCCAACGGTTATTCCGTTACGCTCTCTACAACCCGGCAATCGGGTTGTGTATATTCTACTTCTAAAAACATTTCTGTTTATACACCACCTCAGGCAAGTTTTACTCCTTCCGTGCAAGCTGGAGGCACCCCCTTAAACGTTACTTTTACGAACGCCTCTTCCTTGTCGGATTCTTCGTTTTGGCAGTTTGGCGATCCGAACAATACCACAAGCAAAATTTTTTCGCCCACTTTTACCTACACCCAATTGGGCTCGTACAAAACTTTGCTTACTGCGGTGAACTATAATGGTGCCTATAATTGCATGGATACGGTAAGCGTAGATATTAACGTGGTAATACCCCATATCGACTTGGCCATGAAGAGTTTTTCCTTGATGGAAGATCCGGCTACCAATTCGTCAAAGGCGATTGTTACCATTTCAAATCTTGGGAATATTCCATTTACCAACCCCGAAGTTGATATTGATTTAGGGGGTGGTGCGTTGCTGAAAGGAAATCTTTCAGGCGTGGTATACCCTGGGAAGACAGTGATGCAAACCTTGGGGCTAGAAATTGTGCCGCAAGCTATCCGCTACCTATGTGCAGTGGTGGTGGTGGTCAATGATGCCGATATTGCTAATGACCAGAAATGCATTACCCTTACCGGAGAAGATGTAGTTTTTACCCCATATCCTAACCCAGTTGCCAAGGATCTGAATTTCGATTGGGTTAGTAATTCGGGAGAGGTGGTAACGGTGACTATTTACCAATCAAACGGACAGCCAGCCTTCGAGCAGACTTTTCAAAATGTCCCGTCCGGGTTGAGCCAATTGACAATTAACACTTCTTCCCTTGCCAACGGTCTTTATCTGATACGGTTTTCGGGATCAAGAGTCAAGCAAACTTTTCGAATTGTGGTGGCGCATTAAGTTTCGAAAGAAATTACTACCTTCGTTAAACCATTTTTTAAGCTTATGTCAAAGAACCTGCCTCCGTTGTTTAGGAATTTTTATGTGGTCACCGGATTTTGTTTTTTGATGTGGATGATTTTTCTCGATTCCAACGATTTAATATCTCGTTTTAAGATGGGATCTAAATTGCGGACGTTAACCGAGGAAAAAGAATTCTATCAGGAAAAAATAAAGGAAGTAGAAAAGGACCGTCAGGAACTGACTACCAACAAGGAACTTTTGGAAAAATTTGCGCGGGAAAAATATTTGATGAAAAGACCAACCGAGGATATTTTTATCATTCAAGAAAATTAATTGAGCTATGAAGAAAATAGTGTTGTTGGCGTTTGGGGTATTCTTACTTTCATCCACTTCGTGGGCTCAATTTAATGCAGGCAATCGCCAAAGGAATAAATCGGATCAATCACTCAAAAAATTTTACTTTGGAGGAGGTGGTGGATTGGGATTTGGAACAGGCTATAACTATTACTCCATACTTCCGATCATCGGCTACCGTGTAACAGATCAGGTTTCTTTTGGAGCAACAATCACCTATCAAAGGTATAATTATACGAATTACTCCACCGGGAGTTATACCTATACACAGTACGGAGCAGGCCCTTTTGTTCGTTATACTTTTAACCCAATTTTTTTGCAGGCTGAATACGATGTAATTAGCGCTCCTGTGTTAATTAACAATGAATTGCTTCGTTCCAATTATTCGCGTATGCTTTTAGGAATAGGTTACATGTTTTCTTCAGGAAGGGGGGCTTCTGTGAGCGGCCTCGTAATGTATGATGTGCTTTACCACGTCCCCAGTGTTTTCAACTCCCCAATTGTGACCAGGGTGTACATCACTTTTTAAAGATCTACAGAGAACTTTTTCCGACTTCCTTCAGGTCGGCAAGCACTTTCCCATTAATCGGTATTTCTTTTTTCATACGTTCTTCTTCAAAGGCTCTTTCTGGGTCGCCAGGAATAATTAATTTTTCTTCGCCTTCAACCGTCTTGGCCGAACGGAAGCGGGCGATCCAATTATCCATATGCTTCTTCTCCCTGATCGTCTCCCATGTCGGCTATTTTGGGATGTTAACCCACATTGCAGCTATCCGGTCAGAAGTAGCTGTGTTTGAGGAGGTTCTATTTTTTCTAGTTTCAGTCTGTGTACTACAGATTTTCGTTTCGTGAAAGGTTGGTATTTGGTTTTCAGGATGTTATAAATTTTTTTGA
>DAHVFH010000221.1 GCA_027317105.1 Cytophagales bacterium | reverse complement strand
TCAATTCCATCTATTCAATGAACGTTTGTCTTCACCTTCCGTGAAAACTTCGTGGGCCTATATCTAAACCCTTAATCCTACCCCCCTTTCATCCTCACAATAACCATTTTCCT
This sequence comes from Cytophagales bacterium, assembly GCA_027317105.1. Classification (GTDB taxonomy): domain Bacteria; phylum Bacteroidota; class Bacteroidia; order Cytophagales; family Cyclobacteriaceae; genus ELB16-189. The sequence continues at coordinate 10,431 of DAHVFH010000221.1, read as the reverse complement.
AAACGGGAGCGCAAAGGTAATAGATATTGTCTGTAATACAATATTGGCCTGAAAAAAATCAAGAAATCTTTTCTGAACGATGAATGGTGTGAGAACGATCTGGTCCTGTGGAGATTAGTGTAATGGGAACTTGAAGTTCTTTTTCCAAAAAGGAAACATATTCGAGAAGTTCTTTTGGCATCTGTTCCTCAGAAAGATTTGTCACCTCAATATTCCAGCCCTTAAGCGTGGTATACATAGGGATAATTTTTTCATTCACTACTTCATAGGGTATCTCTTCTGTAAGTGTGCCGTCACTCAGTTGATAGTGCGTACAAACTTTTATTTGTGAAAAAATACTCAGCACGTCTGCCTTCATCATTAATAACTGGGTAACTCCATTTATCATAATGGAATACTTCAACGAAGGCAAATCAATCCATCCGCACCTGCGCGGTCGGCCGGTGGTTGAGCCAAACTCATTGCCTGCTTTGCGTAAACGTTCTCCATCGTCATCAGTAAGCTCGGTAGGAAATGGCCCACTTCCCACCCGAGTACTATATGCTTTAAAAATACCATACACTTCTCCAATATGGCTAGGTGCTACCCCTAATCCTGTGCATGCACCCGCCGCAACTGTATTTGAGCTTGTTACAAATGGATAACTACCAAAATCAATATCGAGCAAGGATCCCTGTGCTCCTTCAGCCAAAATAGAAGCTCCATTTTTTAACTCGTTATTGATAAAATACTCACTATCTACGAGGCTGAATCCTTTTAAAAAAGTAACTGCTTCAAAGAAGGTCTTCTCAAGTTCATTCCAATCGAAAATAATATCATGGTTTTTAAGAATCTCAAAATGGATATCGGTTAGCTTTTTAAACTTCTCAGAAAATCGGGTTGAAAGAATATCTCCTACTCTAAGCCCCTGACGACCAATCTTGTCTTGATAAGAGGGACCGATTCCTTTTAAGGTAGAACCGATCTTATTTTCACCTTTTGCGGTTTCGTACGCTTGATCGAGTAGCCGATGCGTAGGGACGATGAGGGTCGCCTTTTTCGAAATAAAAAGATTGGACTTGATATCTAGATTGTACTTGGTCAATTTTTCTATCTCTGCTCTAAAAACAATGGGGTCAAGGACAACTCCATTACCGATGATATTTTTTGTTTTAGCCCTAAAAATTCCTGACGGAATTTGATGAAGCACATGCTTGATCCCATCAAACTCAAGCGTATGACCGGCATTGGGTCCACCCTGAAATCGGGCTACCACATCGTAACGTGGTGCAAGCACATCCACGATCTTGCCCTTTCCTTCATCACCCCATTGGAGGCCGAGGAGAACATCTACTTTCATCTTTTATAACTTTAGTTTAGGGATTGAAATACTCGGCAACATGTAATGGCCACCAAGAATAAGCAATTGAAAAGAAGCAACCATGTTATTTTTTTGCAATAGCTTCTTCTTCCGATTGGATTATCTGAAAAATGGAATTAAGCTTCGTTATGAGCAATAATTTCTTTACGCTTTCAGACGGATTCATCAAATATACTTCGCCTCCCTTGTTTCTGAACTTAGTAAGAATGGTAATCAATACGCCAATGCCGCTGCTGTTAATATAACGTAAGCCGGAAATATCGATGATACAAACAATGACTTGATGGGTCATCGAATCGTTGACTGCAGACACTAATTGCGTGCCGTTGTCTTCCCCTATTAAATCACCACTGACGCGAAGGATTAGTGTTTTGTTTTTTATTTCTTGGGCAAAATTCATGATTTAGTATTAACAAATGACCAAATTAAAATCTCTTGTGCTCACAGTTATTGTTCTTACAAGAAGCATACAAAATTAAGGAATGATGCATGACATTAAAATGAAGAGTTTCTCCTACGGTATTTTGAATGTTTTGAATTCGGGGATCACAAAATTCAACCACCTTATTACAGTCTGTGCAGATAAGGTGATCGTGCTGCTTATATCCATGGGATTTTTCGTACTGGGCGAGGTTTTTACCAAACTGGTGTTTGCTCACCAAATCGCATTCCATTAATAAATCCAGTGTATTGTAAACCGTTGCCCTACTCACCCTATAATTTTTATTTTTCATTTTAATATAGAGTGATTCCACGTCAAAATGGCCATTCAGTGAATAAATCTCTTCTAAGATGGCATATCGTTCGGATGTTTTGCGCAGCTCCTTATTTTCTAGGTATGCCGTAAATATTCGAGTGACCTCTTCGTAAGCTTTTGGATTGAGTGCCATGGTTTGCGGCAAATATCGGTTAGAAAATTGACAGTTGACAATTTAACCATTGGTAAAAAGAAAGGGTTCCACTCGGTAAGGGATAGCAGTGGAAAGCCCGAAGCGGGCAGAGCCATGGGATGACGGACTTGTAACGAATAGCCCGGTGCTGCGCCTCGCAGCATGACGCCTCTGAATTTTGTACCCCCTACCCAGCTTATTACTCTATTTCACCATTTTCCCTCTACTCATTTCTTGCGCCATTTTCACGGCCTCATAAGCATTAACGAGTCCACCTGATAAACTTAGTTCACTAAACTCAACTCGGTTTTGGCCACCGGGTTCTACAACCTTAAGGTGATCAAATTTACGCGTGGAACGAATCAAAATCTCTTTCACCTGAACGGCCGTCAATTCAGGGAAATATGACATTAATAATGCGGCTACTCCAGCCGTGGCCGGACTTGCCATGCTCGTTCCGCTTTCGTTTTTATAAGTGTTGTTGGGTGTGGTGGAATATATTTCAACACCCGGGGCAAAAAATGAAACCGATTTTTTTCCATAGTTAGAAAAATCGGCCACAAAATCCTGATCTTTACCCCAGGATGAAGCACCCACCTCAACCCAGTTTTTGGCTTCTTTTCCATTGAGATAAAACCGAGTTGGGAAATTCTTTTTCACATCTGAGTTATCTCCTTCATTACCTGCCGCATGTACCAGTAAAACACCTTTTTTTTCCGCGTACTTTACGGCCTTATCAACGGCTACTTTTTCGGGTGAGAAACCCTTTCCAAAGCTCATGTTAATGATTTTTGCTCCGTTATCCACCGCATAAATAATAGCGTTGGCAATGTCTTTATCACGCTCATCGCCATTGGGTACTGCCCTCACCACCATAATTTTGACATGATCGGCAATCCCTTTGATTCCGATATTATTATTTCTATTCGCGCCTATAATGCCAGCCACATGTGTGCCGTGTGTTGGATCGGGTCCTTTCACATCGTTATTGCCATAATGTTTTTCATAAACGTCTGAATAATTGTCGCCTACGATTTTTCGCGAATCAAAGTCAACATTGTATCCATAATTCACAATCACGTCAAAATAATCCACCCCTTCTTTTAGCTCCTTCATATAATCATTTAGGTCGGCTCCGTCCCCCGCATTTCGGTACAATTGCATTAAAAATCCTTTTGCGAAAAGCCGATTTGGTTCATTTGTTTCAAATTTTGTGACCTGCTCAGCCGTAAGGCTATCTGTTTTAATAACCTTTTTCAGGGTGTCGATGCTTTGCTTCATGTTGTTGTAAAGACCCGAATAGATTTTGTATTGTTGTTCGTTTCTTCCTTTCAGCCGCAGGTATTTCTCCTTGATTTTTATATACTGTTCGTACTCTGTTTTTTGTTTTTTTGGCACCTTTCCGTCTTCTATGCCTTCAAATTTTTTATTCAAGCTGATGTACTGTCGCGTTAGCTCATAGGTATCCGCGTCCACATCGCCATTTTTCCCGCCAATAAAATCCCATCCGTGCACATCATCGATATATCCATTTTTATCGTCATCAATCCCATTGTCTGGAATTTCTTTTGCATTGACCCAAATCACATCTTTTAAATCTTCATGGTCGAAATCGATGCCCGAATCGACCACTGCCACAATTACATCGCGGGCGGGCTGATCTTTCAAAAGGGTAGCGTACGTCTTTTCTACACTCATCCCCTGCACAGAATCTTGCTGAGGGTCGAGCAAAAACCAATTGTGCGGAACGTTCTTTGATTCTATTTGTGCAAATGCTGGAAGGTTTATGCCAAGTAGGAAACCGAAAGTAATAAGTCGGAAATTCATGACTATATGTTTAAGAAAAGTGCGCGCAATATAGTTTTAAATTCATTTTAAGAGAATTCTGTTGTTTGTTTTATCCTCCAGCACAGAACCTTTATAAAACTTACATCCGCATTAATTCGCTAATCTCTACCAAAGCGCTATGACGAAACCTGCCTTCCTTTGCATAACCAACTAAAATTTGTGAGCTATGTTCCTTATGTGCCTGATATCTGTTGTGCTTTTCCATGCGATGTTCTTTAAGCTCGTTCTCAATTTGAGATCAGGCTTAAATGTAATGGCTGGAGAATAAGCTTTTGTAAAGAAATCTTCTTGGGATCGGTGAGCTACCCCCAAGAATTATGCGAATACTTTTGCGCCTTCGGTACAATTGCGGCACATTTCAATTTCAGACCGCGAAGTGAACAATGAATTTCTGAAATCAAGATACTTTCGTCCTTCCCAGATTTCTTTAAAAGAGCTTTTGGTCAAGTCGCCTAATACAAAATGCGCGTCTTTATCGAAACAGCAGGGTACTACCTTTCCATCCCAGGTTATTACGCAACTGTGCCACATTTTCCAGCATTCATCAAGCAAGCCGCTTTTAATTGCATAATGCCCATCCGATTTTTTTTTGTAGCGTGAAAATTTATCGTTGACCGGAATTAGATCCGAGCCGTTTTCAAAATCATAAATTTGCGCTGTCTTTAACTTTACTTCGTCTACACCAAGTTCTTTGGCCAATTTCTTTACCTCGTCAATCTGGTGTTCGTTGTGGCGTACCACCAGAAATTGAAAAATCACATGCGGTGTTTTCGATTTTAATTCCTTTTTCCAACGCAAAATATTTTTCGCTCCTTCAATAACTTTATCCAGTTTCCCGCCAATGCGGTACGATTGATACGTTTCTTGCGTGGTCCCGTCAAGGGAAATGATCAACCGATCTAACCCGGATTCAATGGTTTTCTTTGCGATTTCATCCGTAAGAAAATGAGCGTTCGTAGAAGTGGCCGTATAGATTTTTTGTTGAGCGGCCATTCGCACCATCTCAAGCAAATTGGGATGCAAATAGGGTTCTCCTTGAAAGTAAAAGATGAGATAAGAAAGTGTAGGGGCAAGTTGGTTCATCACCGATTCAAATAGTTCCTTATTCATCATTCCTGTTGGCCTGGTGAATGACCGCAATCCACTTGGGCATTCGGGGCAACGTAAATTGCAAGAAGTGGTCGGCTCGATGGAAATACTGATCGGCATTCCGTGATGTTTGACCGAACCCGTCCATTTAGTCGCCTGAAAGCTGGAATATACGCTGGCAGCGTTGAAAAAGCGCGAAGGTGTTTGCTTGCTTAAAAAATTAAGGCCATCAGCCATTCTCTTATTCATCGCTTCAAAATTACTTTTTCAAAAACGATTTGTTTTATCTTCGGGCGAATATTTCGCTTCACCCTCGTTCCCTCCCCGCGGTGGAGAGGGATGACTGTCTTGGATAGCTTATATGTATTTTTTATTATGTGACCTTTGAAAATGTATTTCTTTACTTTACGGTAGTCGTGCGATTCTTATGAAGAATATTTTTTTTCTGATTTCAATGTTTGCGACTTCGCTCTGCTTTTCGCAAGCCCCCATACTCACTGGTAAAGCTGAAATCTCTGTGATCACTATGGGGCCTTCTCAGGAAGAGCTCTATTCTGCTTTTGGTCACAGTGGCATCCGAGTTTATGATTCCGCTGGCCACATCGATGTTTTTTTCAATTACGGTGTCTTCGATTTCAATCAACCTAATTTTTACCTCAACTTCACCAGGGGCAATCTCAACTACATGGTGGATGCCTATAATTATTCAGACTTTCTTAATTATTATGTTGAACATCACCGGTTTGTCCACGAGCAAATAATCAACCTCAATGGCGAGCAAAAGCAAAAGATTTTTGATTTTCTCATCTGGAACATTCAACCTGAAAACAAATTTTATCGCTACGATTATTTTTATAACAACTGTGCCACCAAAGTTCGAGATGCATTTAGATTAGTATTAAAAAAAGAGGTTGCATTTGACAGCTCATTCATTAAAACCCATTATACCATCCGCGACCTAACGGATCTTTATTTGCACCAGCAGCCGTGGGGCGATTTGGGCATCGACATTTGTCTTGGATTGCCGATGGACAAAAAAGCGCGACCCTTTGAGTATATGTTCCTTCCCGATTACATTGAAAGTTCATTCGATCATGCAACTAACGAAGGCAGCGGTCAGCCTTTGGTAAAAGAAAAAATAATCACTTATGAACCCGAGCCGGAGAAAGCACCCTTTCATTGGTATCATCCCTGGATTATTTTTGGGCTATTTCTTGGCTTCGCTTCTTTTCTCACGTGGCGCGATTGGCAGCGGAAAAAACTTTCAACCTGGTTTGATATTATCCTGTTCTCTGTTTTGGGATTGTTAGGCACATTACTCCTCCTACTCTGGACGATGACTGACCACAAAGCTGCTGCGAATAATTTTAATCTACTTTGGGCATTGCCTACTCATGTGATGGTAGCTGTTGCTTTGATGCTGAAGAAAAAACTGGTTTGGATTAGGAATTATTTTTTAGCTACTACGATTTTGAGTGCTCTGCTTCTTGCTTCTTGGTATTTCCTCCCCCAAGCAATGAATGTTTATTTGATGCCAATGGTGGGTGTGATTTTGTTTAGAGCATTGATAAATTACAGCCACGGATTGCACAGATAAGCACAGACTATGCTGATTGGCTTTTAAAAAATGAGTCTTTTGTATTCAAGCCTGCTTCTTCCAAAATTCACCACCAAGCCAATTTTACAACCTGATGCTTTTAGGTAATTGAGTGTTTGTGCAATTTGATCATCAGCGATTCCTCCTTCAGCTGCTTTTACTTCTAAAATTATTTTGTCGAATAATACGAAGTCTGCAAAAAACTTATGAGTGAAGAATCGTTCCCTTGTACTCAATTTTGTATTCTCTTTCCCTATTATAAGGCAATTCCCTTCCTTTGACCTCTAGTTCAATGGCATCTTTGTAAACTATCTCTAGAAAGCCATGCCCTAAGGTCCGATGGACATCCATTCAGATTCCAATAATTTCGTAAGTCTCTTCTTTAAAAAGAAATTCTGTAGATTTCGGATCTGTGTTCATCTGTGTAATCTGTGGCTACCAATGCTACATATGTATCGGCCTATTTGCTGTTGCTGCCATGCATGCTTCCTTCACCGCTTCCATATAAGTAGGGTGGGCATGGCTCATGCGCGCCACATCTTCAGCCGAGGCGCGGAATTCCATCGCCACCACACCAGCCGCGATCATATCGGCAGCGCGAGCCCCGATAATATGAACGCCTAATATTTCATCCGTGGCTTTATCGGCAAGGATCTTTACCAAGCCATCAAGATCCATAGAAGCACGGGCGCGACCCAAGGCTTTGTATGGAAAACTACCTGTTTTGTAAGCACGGCCTTGTTCTTTCAGTTGTTCTTCGGTGTAGCCAACACTGGCTACCTCGGGCCAGGTGTACACCACGCCCGGAATCAGTAAATAATTAATGTGTGGCTTCTGACCAGCCAATCGCTCGGCCACATACACGCCTTCTTCTTCCGCTTTATGGGCAAGCATCGCACCACGAATCACGTCACCTATCGCATAAATGTTATCGACTTTGGTTTTCAGGTGATCATCAACCGGAATTTTTCCTTTATCCAATTCGATACCCACTTTCTCCAGCCCCAGCCCATCGGTAAAGGGCCTGCGACCCACGCTCACCAAGCAGTAGTCACCCTTTAACTCAATGGCAGCACCGCCATTTTTGGGCTCCGCTTTCAGCACTACTTCCTTTCCTTTGTTTTCCACGGCTGTAACCTTATGGCCGAGATAAAAATCCATTCCCAATTTTTTGGTTGATTTCAACAACTCTTTTCCCATGGTAGCGTCCATGGTGGGAATAAGGCTATCCAGATATTCTACTACCGAAACTTTTGAGCCAATACGGGCATACACCGAACCCAACTCCATCCCGATCACGCCTCCACCAATGATAATCAAATGCTTCGGCACTTCCTTTAATTCAAGAGCTTCAGTACTGGAAATAATTCTTTTTTTATCGAAAGGGGCAAAGGGAAGCGCAGTCGGTTTAGAGCCTGTGGCAATGATTATATTGTCGGTGGTGACGGTGGTCTCTTTTCCGTCTTTGGTCGTTACCTTAATTGTATTTTTATCTACGAATGATCCAACCCCTGTCAACACATCAATTTTATTTTTCTTCATCAGAAAAGCGATGCCATCCACATTTTGTTTCACCACATCGCTTTTGCGCGCAATCATTTGCTTAAAGTTTACCTTAGGCGCAGAGATGTCTATTCCATGTTCTTTAAACGTATGGGCGGCATTATGAAAATGCTCCGTGGAATCGAGAAGTGCTTTGGAAGGAATACATCCCACATTAAGGCAAGTGCCTCCAAGCGTACTGTATTTTTCGATGATAGCAGTTTTGAAACCCAACTGGGCACAACGAATTGCTGCCACGTACCCTCCAGGACCAGAGCCGATTACCGTTACATTGTATTGCATGATGATTTATTAATTTGTCGATGTGCAAATTAACAAATGTGTCGATTAGTCTAGGGGTTCAATTGGATAAAATCAAAAACTGCTAGCTTAAACGGTTCTATTTCAACACACTGAGATAGGCCCCGCCCAGATTAGCCGCAATAATTTTACGGTACTTCTCACTTTTGCGGAATTCGGGTGTCAGAAATTCCTTCCATATCTTATCCCAGTCCGTTTGCTTGGCCATGGCGAAAGCAAGTTCCTGTGGAATACCGATGGCTACGTTCTGTCGCTTAATGGGAAGCTGCTTCCTGGTGGCGTCCACATATTCTGTGAAATCCAAAATCGTAAACACTTTGGGGTTGGCACTTATTTCTTTCAGGATTTCCGGGCCAGAAGGGCCATACGTAATATTTAGTGCTGGAAAATTTTCGTGTTTTACCGCCTCCATATACTTTACATGAACGCTGCCTGAAATCACCTTAGCCGTGTAACCGGCTAAATCAGTCGAAATATTTTTTAGATTATCCACGGTTGGCGCATCTTTATGCGTAATAAGCGTTTCCTGGTTCGACAAAAAAGCCGGAGTGAATTTCATCAGATTCTTCCGTTCATCTGTTACCGTTACGTTAGTTACACCCAATATATTGGATGTCGATTGGCAGACTTTTAAAAAATCGTTAAATACATTTTCAGCTCCTAAATATTTGACGGTGATACTTTTGCCGTATTTTGTTTGCACAAATGAAGTGAACTCGTTCAGAAGTTCGGCACAAACCCCTTTCATCTTGCCCCCTTCTTCGTAGATCAGCCCGGCTTGGGGATAATAGACCACACCCAAAGTACCACTTCCTTTGCTTTTCACTGTTGCCCAACTGTCGCCAGAATATTTCTGTGCGAAAACCATATTTGAGATTATGACGAGGACGAGGGGGAATACATTTTTCATGGTAGAATCTTTTTTTCAAATTGAAAAAGAATGTCAATGATTCAAATAAAATGTAAGGTTATCGATCAAATCGGAGCGTCTTTGTATGAAAAAAGTACCCCGAGGAGCAAAAATCATTACGAAACATGCAATGATAATGTACCTTTGCATATCCTTTCCACTATGCTGAAAACTGATCACCTTTTCATCCCATTGGCGAGGAGCGTTAAATAACTGAAAAAACTTAAACAACCGATGGCCAAATCACAAGAGACGTACAGCAAAAAAGAAGCGGAAAAAAAGAAAGCTCAAAAAAGAAAGGAAAAAGAACAGCGGAAAGAAGAACGGAAAGCCAATAACGCCAAAGCCGGCACTAGCCTGGAAGATATGATGGCCTACGTAGATGAATACGGCAATATCACCTCCACCCCTCCTGATGTTAACAAGAAAAGGACCATAAACGTAGATGACATTGTTATTGGTGCCCGCAACAATGTGGAAGACAACCCTGCCGATGCTTTCCGCAAAGGAAAAATTACTTTTTTTAATGAAGCCAAGGGTTATGGATTCATCAAAGACTTACAATCGCAGGAAAGCATTTTTGTGCATGTCAACCAACTAACCGAAGCCGTGAAAGAAAACGACAAAGTATCCTTTGAAGTGGAACGCGGCCCCAAAGGCTTCAGTGCCGTAAGGGTGAAATTGACAAGCTAGGTTAAAACTCAAGTCACAATGCTTTTATCGCAAAAGAGTAGAGGGTTCTCCTTACTAGTGTTTTAACAAATTAATTTAGCAACATTTGATTATTTTGACTACTTTAACGGTCAAATTATATCAGATGAAAAGGATGACAGTTAAATTAAAACGCCAGGAGGTAGAATTCCTAAAGGCTTTT